>NZ_JAEQCX010000071.1:9226-106808 GCF_020738035.1 Microcoleus sp. PH2017_28_MFU_U_A | reverse complement strand
GTTCTACACTAAGAACATTCTGCTTAACGAAGGCATTCGTGCTTGGATGGCTCCGACCGACCAACCCCACGAAAACTTCATCTTCCCTGAAGAAGTTCTGCCTCGCGGTAACGCACTTTAAAAAAATCAGGATTTGGATTTCAGCTTAATTTATGTTTTTTAAATTCAAACTAGAAATCCAAATTCCTATTCACCGGGTGGACGCAGTGCTCCTGCGGTCACCCGGAGAACAAAAAAACCGAAATCCAAAAACTAACATCGTTGGAGGTTCTACCGCGTGGTAACGCTCTCTAATTCCTATGCAAGCGGTCGCGACCAAGAATCCTCCGGATTCGCTTGGTGGTCAGGCAACGCTCGTTTGATCAATCTCTCAGGCAAACTGCTGGGCGCCCACGTCGCTCACGCTGGTTTGATTGTGTTCTGGGCTGGAGCAATGACTTTGTTTGAAGTCGCTCACTTTATCCCAGAAAAACCAATGTACGAACAGGGCTTAATCTTGATGCCCCACGTCGCTACTTTGGGTTGGGGCGTCGGCCCCGGCGGTGAAGTTACAGATATCTTCCCGTTCTTCGTAGTCGGCGTTCTGCACTTGATTTCCTCTGCGGTTCTCGGTTTGGGCGGCATTTATCACGCCGTTCGCGGCCCAGAAGTTCTCGAAGAATACTCGAACTTCTTCGGCTACGACTGGAAAGACAAGAACCAGATGACCAACATCATCGGCTATCACCTGATTTTATTGGGTGGCGGTTGCTTGCTGCTGGTTGCTAAGGCCATGTTCTTCGGCGGTGTCTATGACACTTGGGCTCCGGGCGGCGGCGACGTGCGTATTATCACGAACCCAACCCTCAACCCCGCTGTGATTTTTGGGTACTTGGTTCGCGCTCCTTTTGGTGGCGAAGGCTGGCTGCTCAGCGTTAACAACATGGAAGACATCATCGGCGGTCACATCTGGCTTGGCCTGATTTGTATCTCTGGTGGTGTTTGGCACATTTTGACCAAGCCTTTCGGCTGGGCTCGTCGCGCCTTAATCTGGTCTGGCGAAGCTTACCTGTCCTACAGCTTGGGCGCTTTGTCCCTCATGGGCTTCATCGCTTGCTGCTTTGTCTGGTTCAACAATACTGCTTACCCTAGCGAATTTTACGGCCCGACGGGCCCGGAAGCTTCTCAAGCACAAGCTTTGACCTTCCTGATCCGCGACCAACGCTTGGGTGCTAACGTCGGTTCTGCACAAGGCCCTACCGGTCTGGGTAAATACCTGATGCGCTCTCCTACTGGCGAAATCATTTTCGGTGGTGAAACGATGCGTTTCTGGGATTTCCAAGGCCCTTGGTTGGAACCCTTACGCGGTACTAACGGTTTGGACTTGAACAAAATCAAGAATGATATTCAGCCTTGGCAAGCTCGCCGCGCTGCTGAGTACATGACTCACGCTCCTTTGGGTTCTTTGAACTCTGTGGGCGGCTTGGCAACTGAAGTTAACGCCTTTAACTATACTTCTCCCCGTTCTTGGTTGGCCTGTTTCCACTTTGTGATGGGTTTCTTCTTCTTGATCGGCCACTTGTGGCACGCTGGTCGCGCTCGCGCGGCTGTCGCTGGCTTTGAAAAAGGTATCAATCGCGAAAATGAAGCGGTTCTTTCTATGCCTGATTTGGACTAATCATCGGCCTTGTGCTGATGTGATTGTCTAATCAAAAAAAGCTCCTGCTTAACGGCAGGAGCTTTTTTTTAAGCCAATATCTCGAAAAAGTGGCGTTGCGATCGATGTTAAGCCTTTCTCTGAATTACTCCACAATTCTTGAGACTTGACTATTTTGATGAGTTCGGGTAAAGAACTTGCAGGCCGGCTCTACAAAGTTTATATTTAATTAAGGTACAAAAGTTTTAATCACACAAAATTGACAATAGCAATAGGAAGTTGCAGTTTGAAGGTAGATCCTTAGCTGTGCAAAACTAATCTACTTTTATTAAATGCCTGTGCTTTCAAAAATTGATAACACGCACAAAACTTTTTAGCCAATTACTATTATTGCTGGGAAAGCAAAAAATTAAGAATGGACTCATTAAAGCTCGAAAATGTCCAGGTGATTTACGATCGAGCAAATTTACTCGATCGCATCGCCAACCGCATTCGCCGCTCTCTAGAATTGCCAGAAATTCTCAGCGCCACAGCAGCGGAACTTCAATCGTTCTTGGGAACAGACAGGGTAAAAATCTATAAATTTCATAGCGATGGCAGCGGTGAAGTGATTGCTGAATCAATTAACGGCAAACGCTTGCCATCATTATTGGGGCTGCATTTTCCAGCAGACGATATTCCCCCTCACGCCCGCGAACTGTTCGCCCAAGTACAGGTGCGATCGATCGTCGATATCGATTCCGGGTTGCTAGGCCAAAGTCCCCGCCGCGACGAGGTTTCCGATCAAATGCTGCCCGATGAAGTGCGCTTTCGGGCGATCGACCCCTGCCACGCTGAATACTTAACTGCACTCGGCGTTAAAGCTTCCTTGGTAGTACCAATTTTTCACGACCAAGAATTGTGGGGGTTGTTGGTATCTCACCACTCCCAGTCCCGGAGTGTCGCAGAGGAGGAACTGCAAGACGTTCAGATGGTGGCAGATCACCTCGCCGTCGCGATCGCCCAATCAACCCTCCTCTCCCGAACCAAGGCCAAAGCTGAGCGTGAAGCTGCCGTCAACCGCGTCGCCGCAGCCCTGCACTCCCAGCCCGCGATCGAACTGCAAGCAGCTTTGGCAGAATGTGTAGCTGCACTAGAGGCCGTAGGCGGCAGGCTTTGCATTTTCCACAGCAACAATCTCACGAGTTTACTACCCTACTCGGACAATTCCACAGAGGCACTCAAAGTCTACACTTGTGGCTCAGGCCCGAGAATGCCTATTTCTGCCAAATACCAGCAGATAGAGCTATACAGCGTCTGGCACGAATATTTTAACTCCAGCGAGCAACAGGTTTGGGCAATTCCCGACTTGTACAAAATTAGCAGTTTGAGAAGCCTGCAACCTGCATTTCGATCGACAAAAATCCGCAGCATTTTAATCGCACCACTCAGAACCAGGCAGCAAATATTCGGTTACTTGAGCATTTTTAGAGAAGAATTTGACACCGAAACTCTCTGGGCAGGACAATTAGATGCCGACGGGCGACTCGCTCAATCTCGGATATCTTTTGAAGCGTGGAAAGAGTCAAAAACAGCCCAGATTCGCGAATGGAATGCTGAAGAAATTGAATTATTACAAGCTTTTGCTAGCCATTTTTCTCAGGTAATTAACCAATACCAACTATACCAAGAAATAGAGGCACTTAACGCTAATTTAGAAAATAAAGTTCAAAAACGTACCGATCAAATGCAACAGTTGACCCAACAGCAGCTAGTGCTGTTTGAAGTGGTGGCTAAAATGCGGAAATCTCTCGACTTGAACGATATTTTTACCACGATGTCCCAGGAAGTGCGACGGGCTTTAAATGCCGATCGCGTTGGGGTTTACCGTTTCGATCCCGCATCGGAATTTAACGACGGGGAATTCGTTGCCGAAGATGTTTTTCCAGATTTTAGATCGGCAATGGCAGTCCGAGTAAACGATCGCTGTTTTGGAGAAAACTACGCCAATCTTTACTCTCAGGGGCGAGTACACGCATTGGCAGACATCAGACAAGCCGGATTACAAGATTGCTTTCGGAAAGTATTGGAGCAATTTCAGATCAAAGCGACTTTAGTTGCACCGGTGATGAAAGGCAGCGAGCTTTGGGGGCTGCTATGCGTGCATCAGTGTTCGGATCCCCGCAACTGGGAATCTTCCGAAATTCAGTTTCTCACTCAAGTTTCTGCCCAGTTAAGTATCGCACTAGAACAAGCGGATTTGCTCGCTCAAACTCAGCAGCAAGCTGTTGATTTGCAGCAAGCTACTGAACAGCAGCGGATACTATTTGAAGTGGTAGCAAAGATTCGAGAATCTCTCGATATTAATGCAATTTTTAAGACGGCAACTCAAGAAGTTTGTCAGTTTATGCAGGTTGATAGAATTGCTGTATATCGCTTTAATTCTGATTGGAGCGGAAAATATGTTGCCGAGTTTGTGAAAGACGGTTGGATCAGATTGGTAGGGGAAGATATCAATACGGTTTGGGAAAATAGTTATTTGCAGGAACACCGAGGTGGTAGGTATCTCAATAATGAGATTCTAGTCGTTGACGATATCTATCAAGCTTGTCACTCGGAGTGTAACTTCACTATTTTAGAGCATTTTCAGGTGCAGGCATATGCGATCGCGCCAATTTTTGTAGGACAAGAACTTTGGGGTTTGTTGGCAGCCTACGAACATTGTGGGCCGCGCTGTTGGGAAAGTTCAGAAGTTAAGTTTTTAGCTCAGATTGCCAATCAGTTAGGCGTAGCTATCCAACAAGCCGATTTGCTGGAGGAAACGAGAGGTCAATCAGCACAAATAGCTCAAAATTTCAAAGACTTGCAGCAAACTCAAGCTCAATTGATTCAGACTGAAAAAATGTCTGGTTTGGGGCAACTGGTGGCGGGTATTGCTCACGAAATTAACAATCCAGTTAATTTTATTTACGGCAATCTCAATCACGCTACTGATTATACTAAAAATTTGCTGAGTTTGCTGGAACTTTACCAGCAGCAATATCCCGATTCTAGTCCTGAGATTGGCGAGTTGGCAGAAGATATTGACTTGGAATTTCTGCGGTCAGATTTGCCGAAGTTGCTATTGTCTATGCAGGTGGGAGCCGATCGCATTCGTCAAATAGTTTTGTCTTTGAGGAATTTCTCTCGTCTGGATGAAAGTCAAATGAAGGATGTCGATATTCACGAGGGCATTGACAGCACGCTGTTAATTTTGCAGCACAGGCTGAAATCTAATGGGGACAGTGCCAACATTCTGCTAATTAAGGAGTACGGAAATTTGCCTCTGGTTGAGTGTTATGCTGGACAGTTGAATCAGGTGTTTATGAATGTGATCGGAAATGCGATCGATGCTTTGCAATCGAACCAGTTGAGCGATCGCAATTCAGTGAGTCCTCAAATTAAAATCTCTACTGCTGTCGGTCAACTTAATGGCAATGTTCCGAGCGCGGTGATTCGGATTGCTGACAACGGTTCTGGAATTTCGGAATCGATGAGAGAACGCATATTTGACCCTTTTTTCACGACTAAGCCAGTGGGCAAAGGTACTGGATTGGGACTGTCAATTAGTTACCAAATTGTGGTAGAGAAACACGGCGGTGTTTTAAAGTGCTGTTCAGAATCTGGTAAGGGTACTGAATTTGCGATCGAGATTCCGATCCGACATCAGCCAGCAGTCAGCAGTCAGTAGTCATTAGGATCGGAAATTAAATAATTTACACAAGCTTGTGGAATGGGCGTCCCGCCCGTTCAGAAAGGACGGGCGGGATGTCCATCCCACAATAACAATAAAGATTGTAAGTTATTTAATTCTCATTCCTTAGTTATTGTAGGGTGCGTCAGCGGGCTAAATGTTTTCGTCACCTGCTCAAGGATTCCGGCCCCGTGACGCACCCTAAGGTTAGCTTTGTTGATGTAGAGTCTGCGTTTCAACCGCCGAGTTGAAGAGAGTTCGATCGCCCGCAAGCGTTGCTCGCAGAATAGGTTTGCCCCAAAACATGGTAAATTGAATAGCCAGACAGACTTTTGTCAAAGTACAGAACTGAGCGCTTGTAGTCGATCGCCCGATACGCCATGCCAGATTCCGAATTCTCAGATGATTTAAAATGGACGGCCCAAGCTAAGGCCAAGCTAAAAAATATTCCCTATTTTGTCCGGGGACAAGCCCGCGTGCGGATCGAGCAATTGGCCCGCGAAGCCGAAACAGAAGTCGTCACCATTGACTTAGTTGAGCAAGCTCGCATCGAGTTTGGACAATGAGGGATCGAAATGTACCCTAAAGCTTTAGACTATAAAATGCGTTGTAAGGACAAGGATTTAAAAAAGTAGTGCGGAAAATAGTTATAGCTGGCAACTGGAAAATGTACAAAACTAGGGCAGAATCCCTAGAGTTTCTTCAAGGATTCATGTCCTGCCTGACGGAAACCCCAGAAGAACGGGAAGTCGTGCTTTGCGTTCCCTTCACAGATTTGAGTGTCCTCTCGAAAAACCTGCACGGAAGCCGGATTAGACTCGGTGCTCAGAATGTCCACTGGCAAGAGTCTGGAGCTTATACTGGTGAAATTTCCGGGCAGATGCTGACAGAACTTGGCGTGCGCTACGTCATCATCGGGCACAGCGAGCGCCGTCAATATTTTGGGGAAAGCGACGAAACGGTGAATTGGCGGCTGACAACTGCTCAGAAATCCGGTTTAATTCCGATTCTGTGCGTGGGAGAGACGAAGCAACAACGGGATGCCGGGGAAACGGAAGCTCATATTTTTTCTCAGTTAGCGCAGGATTTGGTTGGTGTTGACCAAGATAACTTAGTAATAGCTTACGAACCGATTTGGGCGATCGGCACTGGCGACACTTGCGAAACGAAGGAAGCTAACCGAGTTATTGGTTTGATTCGCTCTAAATTGACTAATCCTGACGTGCCAATTCAGTACGGTGGCTCTGTGAAAGGAGAGAATATTGATGAAGTTATGGCGATGCCTGAAATTGACGGGGTTTTGGTTGGCGGTGCTAGTTTGGAAGCTGCCAGTTTCGCTAGAATTGTCAATTATCAATAACTGGTAAGTGGAACAAGGGCAGCGGGAAGGAGAAAGCGATCGCCTACAATTGTGATATGCCCTTGAGATACTTTAAGTGTTTGTCCGATCGGGAGAATTGACTTATGATTGCGATCGTTAAACCAAAACCTGCCTTAGAAGAGTTCCTGAAACTTCCTGAAACTGAACCTGCATCAGAATTTATTGACGGAGAAATCCTTCAGAAGCCCATGCCACAAGGTGAACACAGCGTACTTCAAGGTGAGCTCTGCAAGACCATCAATGAAGTAGCACAAACTCAAAAAAATGCCAAGGCTTTTCCTGAATTGCGCTGCACTTTTGGCGGTAAGTCGATCGTACCAGATATCGCAGTATTCCGCTGGGAAAGAATTCCTTTTTTGGCTTCGGGTAGAATTGCCAACATCTTTGAAATTAATCCAGACTGGTCGATCGAAATTTTATCCCCAAACCAAAGCCAAACAAAAGTCCTTGGTAAATTGCTGCACTGTTCGCGACACGGTACTGAGTTGGGTTGGTTGCTAGATCCTGAGGAAGAAAGTATTTTAGCAGTATTTCCCGGACAAAAAGTAGAATTTTACCGAGGTACAGATCGGTTGCCAATTATTAATGGAATTGAATTAGAATTGACGGTCGATCGTGTTTTTAGCTGGTTGAGTTTTGGTTGAAGAATCTTGGACGCATCAGACTCTAAGAAACCGGGGCTTTTTAAGATTGGTTTTTAGTGTGGAATGCAAGTCGGCTCTCAGGCTGCGGACTTGCATTCCACACTACAAACCGTTTTTTTCGTAGTGTGGAATGCAAGTCGGCTCTCAGGCTGCTGCGGACTTGCATTCCACACTACGAACCGTTTTTTTCATGGTAATTGACCGGACAGGATATCAAACCTAAAATCTTGAATCTAAAATCTCACTCGCCATGACAGATAACCCAGCCAAAATTATCATTAGAAATAAAACTTTCGAGTGGGGAAAACGCACTTATTTGATGGGTGTTTTGAACGTAACTCCTGACAGTTTTAGCGACGGGGGCGATTTCAATACCATAGAATCAGCTTTAGCGCAAGCTGAAAATATGGTAAAATCGGGGGTAGATATTATTGATATTGGCGGTCAATCTACCCGGCCCGGTGCAGCGGAAATATCCTTAGAAGAAGAGATCGATCGCGTTATACCTGTGATAGAAATGCTGAGGCAAAAAGCCGATATTTTTAGCTCAGTTCCGATTTCTGTCGATACTACCAGAGCGCAGGTTGCTCAAGCTGCGGTTGAGGCGGGGGCTGATATTGTCAATGATATTTCGGGAGCAACTTTTGACTCGGAAATGCTGTCAACAGTTGCTCAGTTGCAAGTGCCGATAATTTTGATGCACATTCGGGGAACTCCCCAGACGATGCAAAAACTCACAGATTATCAGGATTTAATTGGGGAAATTCTGGATTTTTTGGAGAGTCGAATTGTGGCCGCTGTGGCTGCGGGGATTGATAAATCTCAGATAATTATTGACCCCGGTATTGGTTTTGCTAAGACTTACAATCAAAACTTGGAAATTCTGCGGCAGTTGCCAAAATTCCGGGGTTTGGACTGTCCGATTTTAGTAGGAGTATCGCGCAAAAGCTTCATCGGTCAGATTTTGAATCAGCCGGAAGCTAAACAAAGAATTTGGGGGACAGCGGCGGCTTGTACAAGTGCGATCGCAAATTCGGCAGATATTTTGCGAATTCACGATGTCAGAGAAATGCACGATGTTTGTTTGGTTGCCGACGCTATCTTCAGAAATCAATCTTGAGCGGTTGATTGGTCGATTAGTTTGAGTTCTCGCTCTCCACCGTGAGCGTGCGGCTGGATATCCGGCATGGAACCCATCAACTCGTTGAGGGCTTCTGTCATGTTTCTTGGATCCATAAACAGAATTTTGGCGTTGTCGCTTTCGCCTAGTTTTTGTTGAGCGTCTAAGTATTTTTCAGTTACTAAGTAATTCAAAACTTGCTTGCTGTTCGGATGGGAGTCTAAAGCTTCAACTAAGAGCCTCATGTACTCCTTAGTGCCGATCGCCTTATTGACCATTGCTTGCCATTCGCTCTTGGTGGCGCGCTCCAATTCCATAGCTTCTTGCACCCTTTTCGGAGGTGTAATGCTTTGAATTTCTACGCGAATTACTTTGACGCCCCAAGTTTCGGTAGCTTCGTCCAACTTCTTGAGTAACTTTTTATTCATGTCATCTCGGGAACCCAAGATGTCTTGCATGGGCAATCGACCAATTTCAGCGCGAAACGTCGTTAAAACTAAGTTGGCGATCGCATTTTCAATTTGATCGATTCCATAATAAGCTTTCTGCAAATTCACAACCCGCCAATACACAACGGCATCGACTTCTAGGGCCACATTATCGCCCGTAATTGCTGATTGAGGTTTAATATCTAAAACTCGTTCGCGGCTGGTGTCCACGCAGACGACTTTTTCGATCAGGGGACTGATAAAGTGGAATCCGGGCTTGAGGGTGCGCTTGTATTGGCCCAAACGTTCGACTAAAGCTTCGTCGCCACCACTGACTATTTTCACGCTTGAGTTAACAGCGTAGCCGAGGATGAGCGCAAACAGCATGGTGAGAATAGACTGCCCCATTTCTACTTTCCTGCTAAGGTTGACTGAGAATCGATCGGGAATATACTCTAATTTAACTCAAAGTCTGCCGCACAGTGCTAAAATATCTCGACTGTTAATAATGAGATCAATGGTGGGCCGCCATGTGTTCGGACTCTGACGAAGCAGTCAGTAACTCAGGGAATCAACGCCACTGAGCTTGTAAGAGAAATCAAGCAAGCTGCACTGACCAGCCTAAGCCTTAACTGGCTACGTTATTTAGGTCATGACACCCACCGGATGCGAAGCTAGTCCCTTGCTCTGTCGCTAGTAGTTAAACAGCCTTAAAGTCACGCTCGACAGTGCTGCTAGCCTGACAAGCCTTTATAACATTGGCGAAGCTAACTTTACCCCGAAAGGGAGATTGAGGACAACCATCCTCGCCAGAGGGGCAACCATACCCCTCTACCCCGCAAGGGGATTCAATGCGATTGAAATCGCCTGGTCGTTTTCCTAGGAAGGACTAAAGTCTCTGAGCTTCCCACTTACCGAGCTTTTTTGTGAAACCCAGGATATCAACAACACATTTCCACAAAAGACATGAAAAACGATCGAGAGTTTCGCCCTTTCAAACCTTTTACCTGGATTGGCCCAAGCATTTTGGTGGCTGGAATGTGGGCATTGGGAGTTGTCCCACCCGTACAAGCTGAATCAACCACGGTGCAAATTGCCCCAAACTTGCAGTCGCAGAACTTGCAGCCACCGCGCCGGGGGCCCGCAGTTCGCGAAGTTCTATCCTACGAGATGAAGGGAGACGAACTTAAGATTTGTAAACAGGAAGGCAACTCTGAGAAAAAGTGCCAAGTTGTAGGCAAAGGTTACACGGTGGGTTTGAGAACGGCCAACGACCTCTACGGTCAAGGAAATATTGTCAATGCCGAAGTTTTGTACCGACAACTAATCGCTCGCTATCCCAAACAAGCCGATGCTTATTATAAGTTGGGAAGTCTGCTGTCGGGGCAAGGTAAAATGAGCGATGCGATCGTCCAATACCAGAAAGCAATTGAAGTCAACCCGCAGCACGCCAAAGCTCACAACGATTTGGGCGTGGCGATGGCAAGTCAAGGAAAGTTGCCCGAGGCGATCGTGCTGTGGAGACAAGCCGTTAAAATTAACAGCCAGTATCCCGATGCTTTAAACAATTTAGGAGTCGGTTTATACCAGCAAGGGGCGAAGGAAGACCAAGCAGAGGCCCTAGCCAGTCTCAAAAAAGCTAAGGAGTTATTTATCAAGCAGGGCAGAACTCAAGCAGCTACGAGAGTAGATAAACTTTTGGAGGAAATCAATTCGCAGTCGAGCGGCTCTTAAAATCATTATGTTCGATATAGCTGAAATAAAAAAGGTTTGATCGTTCGGACTTTAGTCCGCATCTTCTAAGGACTAAAGTCCGAACGATCAAACCAATCTTAATTATGGTCATCCAAGCAGATATGAGATCGATAGTCGATCGCTCGAACATAGAGATAAAAAACAGAGGCGGCGATCGAAATCAATTAGCCTTCAACGGCGGTTAAACACGCCGATAAGCCTCAACCTAAAGCATTTCCTTCAAAACTTGTAAAATTACATCTCCATCCACGCGATCGCTCACAGCGGCCTCACCCAAGCGCACCGGTAGCACAAAGCGCACCTTGCCATCCTGCACCTTCTTATCCAGTTGCAAAGTCTTCAAAATCTCCTCAATATCGACACCTGCGGGCAACTTAGCAGGTAAAGCAGCTTTGGCAATTAAAGCAGATTGGCGGCGATCGCACTCAGCATCCCACATTCCCAACTCCACAGCCAAGCGGCTGGACGCAGCCATACCAATTGCCACACCTTCGCCGTGATTAATTACCTTGTAATTAGTCAAACTTTCTACAGCATGACCGATCGTGTGACCGTAATTCAAAATCGCCCGCAAACCAGACTCCTTCTCATCCTTGCTTACCACCTCAGCCTTAGCTTGGCAAGACCTGCTCAAAATTTCAGCCAACAAATCCGCCTTCACATAGCGCATTTGATCCAAGCGCTTGCAGTTTTCCAACTTCCGGAACAATTCAGCATCCCAAATCACCCCGTACTTAATAACTTCCGCCATCGCCGAACGAAACTCGCGCGCCGGCAGAGTTTTGAGAACATCCGGGTCAATCAAAACCAAACGCGGCTGATGAAAAGCCCCAATTAAATTCTTCCCCGAAGGATGATTGACCCCCGTTTTGCCGCCAATAGAAGCATCAACCATCGCCAGCAGCGAAGTCGGAACCTGCACCACATTAATTCCGCGCAGCCAAGTCGCCGCCGCAAAACCCGTCATATCCCCAACCACTCCGCCGCCCAAAGCCACCATTGTCGAGGAACGTTCCAACCGGTTAGCCAAAGCCGCATTGTAAATCTTCTGGATGGAATTTAAAGTTTTGTACTGTTCGCCCGGTGGTAAAATGCAGGTACTGACTTCTAGACCAGCCGATTCGAGGGCTGCGGTTGCTCTTTCGCCGTAGTGCCGAAAAATCGACTGATTTGAGACCAAAAGAACTTTTTTGCCCAAACTTAGATCGCCCATCAGGGTACCGAGCTCGTCTAAGCCGCCCGTTGGCGTAGCCCCCGTAGGGGATCGCACGCAAATATTGTAAGATTGTGGGCCCAAGTCAACTTTAATTATCGATTGCATATTTATCTAATTTAGATTATAGATTTTAGATTATAGTTCTTAATAGGTCTTTTTATTGATTATTTTGGAGAAATTGCAATGAGTCTTACCGGAGCAATAGCTTATTTTGGAATTTTCGGTGGCATGGTTGGCTTGGCGACAGTGCTGATGTTTGGTCTCCGGGCTGTCAAACTCATCTAGTTTGTTAATTTAGATGTCTGAACCAGAGAATTTTATCTCTGGTAAAAGTAACATCGGGCCGATCGCATTTTTGCAAAAAATCTCTAGTCAGATCTATAGATTTATGTCGTAAGTGCGATCGACCTTATTTAAATAATAAATTTAAAATTTAAATATAATAAATTTAAATCAAACTACACTTCGCAGTCATGAAAGTTATCTCAATCATCAATATGTTGAGGATTTCCTGGAAGCAAAAATCGAAGTTAAATATCAAGCCAGGTTTCAGTTTATTTGCGATCGCCCTTTGCCTCACCTTTCTTACCAATGCCTGTGGCTCTGGATTTAACCGATCGCTCAAACCTCTCCGAGTAGGAATTACAAGTTGGGTGGGTTTTGATATCGCATTGTATGCCCAAGCGTCAGGAATCTTCAAGCAGCGAGGGCTAAAGGTTGAATTGATACGATTTGAAAACCAGCAAGATTCCAGTCGGGCAGCGATGCGTGGCTCATCAGATGCAGCATTTACATCTTTCTGGGATGTTATGCAGGTCGATTCTGGCGATAGCAAACCTCTAGTATTAATGACCACAAATATCTCGGCTGGGGCAGACGGAATTGTTGCCCAGCAACGAATTAAATCTGTAGCAAACTTGCAGGGAAAAAAAGTAGGAGCAAAGCTAGGAACCGTCAACCATCTAATTTTACTAGAGGCATTGAAAGTGAATCAAATTAAGCCCTCTAATGTTCAGATTTTGGATTACTCCAATGAAGTATCAGCCCAGAAAATTAAGGAAGGTGAAATCGATGCAGCGATATTATGGGAACCGATGCTGGGGGACACTGCCAAGAGCATTAATGGCAATATAATTTACACAACCAAGCAAGTAGACAGTTTGGTGATTGATACCTTAATGTCCAGTGATAAGATAGTGAAAGCAAAAAAAGCCGAACTAAAGCAATTTATGCTGGCATGGTTTGATGTAATGCACGCAGTTAAAACTCAGCCGAAAAAAGTGTTTAAGGCGGTTGGAAAGCAATTGGGACAAAGTGGTGAGTCTTTTGCCAATGATTATGCTGGATTAAAAAAAGGTGATATGACCTTAAATCGGCGAATGTTTGCCCCAGAAGGTAGGCTCAAATCTGCCAAGGCAGAAATTGTCGAATTACTCAAATCCGATCCGCGTCATAATCGAGTAATTCGGCAAGATGTGGAGATTGATTCCACCCTTGTCAATGAAGCAATAGCGGAATGGAAACCATGAGCCAACAAGCTAGAAAGAACTTATCTCGCCAACTATTATTGGGCTTTACTGTTTCTCTGGCAACTGTTGGCTTAATCACCTTGGGATTCAACTACTTTTTGATGCAATCACAATTACAGAAAGAACTAGAACAACGCGCCCGATCGATTACCCAGGGAGTGGGGTTTTCCACGGAAGGATTAATCGAATTGGGGAATAGGAGCATTGTCAAGCGCGTGGTGCAAAACTATGCTACCTTGCCGACAGTGGTGGAAGTGGCGATCGTCAGTCCCGATGGCCAAACCCTTGCCCGGAGTGGATCGGCACTCAAAAATCCGGCCTATGCTACTATTCATCCAGAATTAGAGCAAATATTAGAGCGATCGGCCGAAACAGGTTTAGAAACAAGTTTCAGAACCAACATAGATGGTGAGTCAGCTTTAGTCGCAATTTTGCCCTTTAGCAGTACCTTGTTTCGTCAGGGAAATCGGCGCGGGTTGGCGATCGCGATTCTGAATGCCGAAGAAATGCGCCAGCAAGTATGGCAAACTTTCTATACTTCCACCGTCACCCTGCTGATTGGGATGACTGCAATTTTAGGACTGATGACGATATTAATTCAGCATATTGTATTACACCCACTCGAACGTTTGAACAAAGCAGTTATCGACAGGAATGGAATTGATAACTTTGTCATACCCAGTGGATTACCAAATAATGAAATCCAATTTCTAGCCCAGACAATTCAATCCGCAGCTATACGAGTAGAAACATATCAACAAGAACTCCGACTGCAAGCCCAAGATTTAGAAAAAGCAATCAGCGAATTGCAAAAGGCTAAAGAAATCGCCGAAATTGCCAACCGCACCAAAAGTGAATTTCTGGCTAATATGAACCACGAACTCCGAACCCCACTCAATGGCATTTTGGGTTATGCCCAAATCCTCCAACACGATCCGACGACTACTCCCAAACAGATGAAAGGATTAGGAGTAATTCACCAGTGTGGTTCCCATTTACTCACTCTGATTAATGATATTTTGGATTTGTCAAAGTTGGAAGTACACAAGATGGAACTTGATCCCCAAGATTTCCATCTAGAAAAATTCCTATCCTCCACTGTGGATATGTGCCGGATCAAGGCAGAACAAAAAGGCGTGGATTTTCGCTATCAGCCGGCTAGCAACCTGCCCATTGCAGTCCATGCTGATGACAAACGACTGCGACAAGTGTTGTTGAATTTGCTCAGCAATGCTATTAAATTTACTGATGTTGGCAGTGTCAGTTTCCGAGTTGAACCTGTGGTAAAATCAAGCGATTTTGGTGCAGCCCAAAGAATTCGATTCAAGATTAAAGATACTGGGATTGGCATTGTTTCGGAAAAATTATCGAAGATTTTTTTACCTTTCGAGCAAGCTGGAAAAGGCGATCGCAACAGCGAAGGAACTGGCTTGGGGCTTGCCATCGGCCAACAAATTATCCTGAAAATGGGCAGCGAAATTCATGTCGAGAGTGTACTTGGTGAGGGTAGTAGCTTCTGGTTTGAGGTAGATTTGTTGCCAGCATCGGATTGGATGACAGAAGATGCGATCGCCGATCGCAAAGTCATCGGCTATCAGGGCGAAAGACGCAAAATTCTGGTGATTGACGATCGCCCTGAAAATCGCCTCATTATCATAAATATGCTGGAACCCCTAGGCTTCCAAGTGGCAGAAGCTGACAACGGACAAACGGGCTTAGACATGGCCATTCAAATGCTACCAGACTCGATCGTTACCGATATCCATATGCCAATAATGGATGGGTTAGAAATGACTCGCCGCCTGCGACAACTGCCAAACTTTGCGACTACGCCGATTATTGCTTCTCCAGCCACTCTGTCTCAGGTAGACATACAGGAAAGTCTGGATGCTGGTTGCAATAGTTTTTTCCCGAAGCCCATCGAGTTTACTGGATTGTTGAACCAATTACAGAAACACCTGGAATTGCAGTGGATTTATGAAGAAATGAAACTAGATGCCATGAAAATTACTGAGAATAAAGTCCATGAGGTTAATATGGTAATGCCACCAGTTAAAGAACTGACAGCCCTCTATACCGCCGCCCAGGGTGGTTTTATGAGTGATATTCACCAGGAAGCCGATCGCCTGAAAAAATTAGCACCCGAATATATAGTCTTTGCTAACCGAGTTTTAGCACTAAGTCAACAGTTTGATGAGGAAGCCATTATTCGCCTAATCGAACCACTACTTTAGCTACTTTATTTTTGAATGTATAAACCTGTTTATTATCAATAAAAAATTTGATTCAAATTACTATATAATTGAAAAAAAACTATTTATTCTTTTTTCCTTCCTTTTAACCTCTTACATCCATCCCTTATATCCGTTACATCCGTTAGACAACCCGTTGCCGAACTTCCTGCTTCCTGCTGTTTATATATTGGAGTTTCTAATGTCAGTCAATTCCATGTCCGCAGACAAGACTATTTTAGTTGTAGACGATACTCCCAGTAATCTGCAAGTATTATTTGATGTATTGAGCGAACATGACTACCGGGTGGCGATCGCCAAAAATGGTGAAACCGCTCTACAACGAATTCAATTATCTCAGCCCGATTTGATTTTGCTAGATGTCATGATGCCTGGAATCGATGGCTTTGAGACCTGCAAACAGCTCAAAGCCAATCCTGATACTCGCGATATTCCGGTTGTTTTTATGACAGCCCTTTCCGACTCAGTAGATAAAATTAAGGGGCTAAGTTTGGGTGCAGTGGACTACATCACAAAGCCGATTCAGTGCGAAGAAGTATTGGCCCGGATTCAGGTGCATTTACAACTACGAAATGCCACACGCATCATGGAACAACGTACCAAGGAACTCAACGAAGCATTAGAAAATCTAAAACAAGCCAAAACTCATTTAGTGCAAGGCGAAAAAATGTCTGCCCTCGGCCACTTGGTGGCGGGAGTAGCCCACGAAATTAACAACCCGGTGAATTTCATTCATGCTAACCTAAACCCCGTCAAAGAATACACTGAATATTTGTTAGACTTTGTGCAACTTTACCAGAAACATTATCCAAATCCGGTTCCAGAAATCCAGACACGGGCAGAAGAAATTGATTTAAAATTTTTGCAATCAGATTTGGTTAAAATACTCAATTCGATGAAAATAGGTACGGATCGCATTCGCGAATTGGTGCTTTCTCTCCGCAATTTCTCCCGCTTGGATGAAGGCTACTGCAAAGCGGTTGATATTCATGTAGGTATTGACAGCACTCTGTTGATTTTGCAACACCGTCTAAAAGGTGGACAAAATTGTCCTGAAATTCAAGTCATCAAAAATTATGGGCAGTTACCACAAGTCCAATGTTATCCTAGTCAACTAAACCAGGTGTTTATGAATATCCTGAGTAATGCGATCGATGCTTTGGAATCATCGGGTGTCAGCAATAACCAAGAACCTAGGATTACGATTCGTACTTTCATTAGTAGTGATGATGCGATCGCAATTAGTATTGCCGATAATGGAGTCGGGATCCCGGAACCCATTCTTTGTCTATTATTCGATCCGTTTTTCACTACCAAACCTCTTGGGAAAGGCACTGGTTTGGGGCTGTCAATCAGTCATCAGATTATTACTGAAAAACATGGTGGTAAGATTGAATGTTCTTCGATTCTGGGGCAGAGTACGGAGTTTGTTGTGAAAATTCCAGTAAAATAACTTCTACTCCGCTTCTCAAAACCATCGATATGTCCCATTCCACCGATATCATTACCCTCGCCCGCTGGATGGCGGCCGACTTCAGCAACCAAGCGCAAGCCTTTGAAAATCCGCCATTCTTCGCGCACATCCGCGTCTGCATGAGACCCCTACCCACAGAACTTCTGGGCGGGATGAGCTTGTACCTAGAACAAGCCTATGATATTGAACTCAAAACTCCGTACCGAGTCCGAGTGTTAAAATTAGTCCCGATGGGCGATCGCATCGACATCGAAAATTACGCGATCGTCAACGAAGAGCAATTTTACGGCGCCTCCCGCGATCTCCAAAAGCTCCAAGAACTCAACAAAGCCGAATTTAAACTAATGCCGGGGTGCACCTTTATTACACACTGGACGGGCAGCAGCTTCAAAGGGTGTGTCGAACCCGGAAAAGGCTGCATGGTGGTCAGAAAGGGCAAAAATACCTATCTAGATAGCGAATTCGAGATCGATGGAGACAAATTCACCAGTCACGATCGCGGACGCGACCCAGAAACCGACGCCCACGTCTGGGGAGCCCAGGCCGGCCCCTTTGAATTTACCCGCTGGGCTAGCTTCGCCGACGAAATTCCGGTTTGATGCCGAAAAACCAAGTCCAGACTTGGCCAACACGCTTGATTAAAGGTTCACAATGCACCAATACCTGGTACATTAACCCAGTATTGGCAAGCAAGATTCACCGTTGATTTATGAAAGTCCTGGTTATTGGTGGCGATGGCTATTGCGGTTGGGCAACCGCACTCTACCTTTCTAACAAAGGTCACGAAGTTGGCATCCTCGACAGCTTCGTGCGGCGGCATTGGGATCTGGAACTGTGCAGCGACACCCTCACTCCCATTGCACCGATTCAGCAACGACTCCAGCGATGGCAAGATTTAACGGGTAAGTCGATCGACTTGTTCGTCGGTGACATCACCAACTACGATTTTCTCAGCAAAAGTATGAGAAAATTTGCACCAGAGGCGATCGTCCATTTCGGCGAACAGCGATCGGCGCCCTTCTCGATGATCGATCGCGAACACGCAGTCCTCACCCAAGTCAATAACGTCGTCGGGACACTGAACCTGCTGTACGCCATCCGCGAAGATTTCCCCGACTGTCACCTAGTGAAATTGGGGACAATGGGCGAATACGGCACGCCGAATATTGACATTGAAGAAGGCTACATTACGATCGAACACAACGGCCGCAAAGATACACTACCCTATCCCAAACAGCCTGGCAGTTTTTATCACTTAAGTAAAGTCCACGATTCCCACAATATCCATTTTGCCTGCAAAATCTGGGGTTTAAGAGCCACCGACTTAAATCAGGGAGTCGTCTACGGCGTACTCACCGAAGAAACTGGCATGGACGAACTGTTAATTAACCGTTTGGACTACGACGGAGTATTCGGAACAGCCTTGAACAGATTTTGCATCCAAGCTGCGATCGGGCATCCTTTGACAGTTTATGGAACTGGCGGACAAACCCGCACCTTCTTAGACATTCGGGATACCGTGCGATGCGTCGAATTGGCGATCGCCAACCCCGCCGCCGCCGGAGAATTCCGCGTCTTCAACCAATTCACCGAACAATTTAGCGTCGGCGACTTAGCCTCATTGGTGCAAAAAGCAGGCATGGCAATGGGATTAAAAGTAGAAATCAACAACCTCGAAAATCCCAGAGTCGAGAAAGAAGAACATTATTTCAATGCCAAAAACACCAGTTTGTTAGGCCTCGGCTTGCAGCCGCACTACCTCTCAGATTCCCTGCTCGATTCTCTGCTGAATTTTGCTACAAAATATCAGCACCGCGTCGATAAAAACCAAATTTTGCCGAAGGTTTCTTGGCGACGGTAAATTCGGGCACAAGCTGCGGGAGAGAGTTTTGGCATTACATAATTCTGGCATGAATCTTGTGGGGTGGGCTTCTAGCCCGCCCCAAAAATAATGATTTTCAGCTTTGATAAAATTCCAAATCATCCCGCAAATATGCAACGCTATTTTTTTAACGAACCGCGAAGGCGCGAAGGGCGCGAAGTAAGAGATGAGAAGGGAAGAGAAGAACTGCTAGCTTGGTTGGGAATAAATATGGCAACCGCGCCCGATGGTTATGACGTTCTTAATTGCTGAAACATCAGGCTCGATTCCTTCTTCCTTCTTCCTTATATACCGTGAAAAGTCGAATTCTCATCTTGTTGCTTTTAGTTGTTCTGCCGGGATTTTCTGCCAGTGCAGTTTGTGCTTATTATTTAATACCGGAATGGGCTGCACTAACGGCGAGTTATCAAAATTACCGCCTCAAAAGCGAATCGCCTTCGGCTACGGAAAAGGAAATCTTAATTGCCAAAACTGCACAGGAAATTCACCGAATTAACTGCTTTGCTGAAGGTGTGGGATTGCTTTTAGGTGGGATAATTTTATCAATTGGCATTCAGGGAATTTGTATCTTGCCGGAACAACCTCTCGATCGCAAATAACTTCAGATGAAGCTGCTGACAGAATCTTACTTAAACCAAAAAATGCGGTGGCCGAATACAGGTCGCCACATTTTAGCACAATTTGACGATGATACTGTTGTTGTCTATCAAGCTTACCGTCCGGCGATCGGTCACTTTGCAGCGGAACGCGGTTATTTCGGCGGCGAGTTCAGTCTTAACCGCATGAGTTGGATTAAGCCAAACTTTCTCTGGATGATGTATCGTTCGGAATGGGGTACAAAACCCGGACAAGAAGTAATTTTGGCGGTTTCGTTAAAGCGATCGGCTTTTGACGAAATTTTAGCATCTGTCGTCCATTCCAATTTCGTTTCAGTAGTGTACGGAAGCGAAAAAGAATGGAAACAAGCTGTTAAAAATTCATCCGTGCGGCTGCAATGGGACCCAGACCACCATCCCAGTGGCGCGAAACTGGAACGGCGGGCAATTCAACTCGGCTTGCGTGGCAGTTATCTTGCCAGTTATGCCCAAGAATGGATTGTTAACATTGAGGATATTTCAGAATTTGTGCAGCAACAGCATCAATATAATACGGGCGATCTTGCCCAATTACTTACTCCTCGCGAGGCAGTGTATCCTGTTACTAACCCCGACATTTGCCAAAGACTGGGAGTATCGATTTCCTAAACAATATATCAAAGAATATAGCCTTTCTCAAAAAGATGAGGTATGTCTGGTAATGGGGAATTGGTAATTGGTAATTGGTAATTGGCAATTGGTAATCGATAGTTTCTCTAAGCTTTCTGAGGTTTCTGGGAGTAAAGACGCTCGCCCGCAGTGTGTGTTCTCTCTACTGAGAGTAGCAGAATTTGGCATACCTCATCTTTATGAAAACCTGTATAACTACAGCTTTCTTCCTTCTTCCCTCTTCCTTCTTCCTTCTTCCCTCTTCCTTCTTTCTTCTTCCTTTGTTTTATGAAAATTGCTCTGTTCACTGAAACATTTTGGCCAAAAATAGACGGCATTGTGACGCGCCTGATTCACACTGTAGATCACTTGCAGCGATCGGGCGAACAAGTTCTGATATTTTCTCCAGATTACGGAATTACAGAATACAAAGGTGCCCGAGTTTACGGTGTTGAGGGTTTGCCTTTACCGATGTACCCGGAACTGAAAATGGCACTGCCCAGTCCGGCGATCGGTCAACAATTACAGAAGTTTCAACCGGATCTTATTCATGTTGTCAATCCCGCTATTTTGGGATTGGGCGGGATCTATTACGGCAAAAAGTTCAATATTCCGATTTTGGCTTCTTACCACACGCATTTACCCAAATACTTGCACCATTACGGTTTTGGAATGCTCGAACCATTGCTGTGGGAATTGCTCAAAGGGGCGCACAATCAAGCTGAATTAAATCTGTGCACTTCTACAGCAATGGTGGATGAGTTGAGAACTCATGGCATTGAGCGAGTAGACTTGTGGCAGCGCGGTGTAGATACGGAAATGTTTGTCCCCGAATTGGCAAGTCGAGAAATGCGATCGCGCCTTTCCCAAAATAACCCAGATAGTCCCTTACTTCTCTACGTCGGTCGCCTCGGCGCAGAAAAAGAAATCGAATCCATCAAACCAGTCCTCGCCGCCATTCCCGGCGCCCGCCTCGCCCTAGTGGGAGACGGCCCGCACCGCCAAACCCTCGAACAATATTTTGCCGGCACCCCCACAAATTTTGTTGGCTACCTCAAGGGGCAAGAATTGGCTTCTGCTTACGCATCTGCTGATGCCTTCATTTTTCCCTCCCGTACCGAAACCCTGGGCTTAGTGCTCCTCGAAGCTATGGCTGCGGGGACTCCCGTAGTGGCGGCTCGCAGTGGCGGAATTCCCGATATTGTCACAGACGGTGTTAACGGCTATTTATTTGACCCCGCCGATGAAGCCGGAGCTCTGACTGCTACCCAGCGCCTGTTTGCGAATCCCGAAGAACGAGAAACCCTCCGCCAAAACGCTCGCTCTGAAGCCGAACGCTGGGGTTGGGCTGCGGCGACTAACCAACTACGAGGCTACTATCGATCGGTCGTATTTGCCCAGTCCATGGCCTCTGCTGCTTAAATTTGACAAGATGTCGCGATGTTAAACATCACCGACAGCTTAGCTTCCATCCCGAGGCAGTTTCTAGCGAGGAGGAATGTCCTCAAAGATCGATCGAACTTTTTTGAGGCTTTGATTGCGGTAGCTATCCTGCTGTTGCGTTTACCATTAAACTATGAATAGCTTTGGAATGCTTCGCGGGCGGCAAAACTGGGGCGCGGCGGCAGCCGACCGGATACGGTCGCCGAGTGCGCTAAAACAGTCACACCGCCCAGCAGCCGAGCACAGAGGGTAAAATATACATCGCCCGCGATCGATCGAACAAAAGCCTAGAAGCTCGTTTTCAGGCTGCCAGCGTTCCGAAGTCAAGTTCAGCTCATGCCTGGCGAACTCTCATCAGTATCGATGTTGTAACAAAAAAAAGATCGAGCATCTCTAACAAGCAAACTGAAGTTTCATCCGCCAAAGAATGAACCCATTATTCATCAAACCGACAATCGAATGCTGAGTTGAAAAGCAAACAACTTAAACAGTTTGCACCGCAGAATCTAGCACCGCGATCGACCAGCCGGTCAATCTACCCCTCTGAGCAAGCAGTTAATCATGACATTCTCCAATGCTGGTAGCGTTCTGGCTACACTGACTCAAGTCAATTTTATGGGGGCATTGACCTCTCGTGTTAAGAGCTTGCCAGTTACTGAATTAGTGTGCCTGCTGGACTTTGTAACGGCTGAATTTCAGCAATTTATCCGGGCAATGGACCTGATTAACAATGAAGCACTCGAAACTCTCTTAGAGCAACTGTTAGATGCCTTCACTGTCAAAATTGGTCAAATTTTGCAAGCAGACCGGACAACAATTTTTTTGGTAGATGCCAACAAAAATCAACTGTGGCACAAAACAGTGGATGGGCTCACGGGCGAAGATATAGAAATTCGCTTGCCGATGGATGCAGGCATTTTAGGCTACGTAGCAACTACTGGAAAATCGCTCAATGTCTTGCATGGTAGAGAACACGAGCATTTTAATGCCGAAGTAGACGAACCGCCGAACTACCGGGTTGAGACTATCCTCTGTATGCCGATTTTTAGCAGTAAGAGCCAGCACGAACCCGTAGCGGTGGTGAGACTGTTAAACAAAGCTGGCAATGCCCCCTTTACCGAGGAAGACGAACAGCAGTTTCAGGCTTTTGCAGATTCGATCGGGATTATTCTCGAAAGCTGTCAGTCTTTCTACGTCGTAGCCCGCAACCAGCGAGGGGTTGCCGCACTTTTGAGAGCTACCACGACTTTGGGTCAAAGCCTTGACTTGGAAACAACTTTGCGATCTGTAATGGATCAAGCTCGGGACTTGATGCAAGCCGATCGCAGCACGCTATTTTTATTAAATCCCGAAACCAACGAACTTTGGACAAAACTCGCCAAGGCCGACGGCAAAACGATGATGGAAGTCCGCATTCCTGCTAACAAAGGAATTGCAGGCTACGTGGCTTCGACCGGTCAAACTCTAAATATTACAGATGCTTACGACGATCCCCGCTTTGACCCATCTACAGACCAGCAAACGGGATATCGCACTCGCACTGTCTTGTGTATGCCGGTTCATAACGCCAAAGGTGAGCTGATTGGGGTGACTCAACTAATTAATAAGACTCAAGGCACTTTCACAACTTCCGACGAAGAGTTTTTGCGAGCATTTAATTCCCAAGCCGGAATGGCGCTGCAAAATTCTCAACTGTTTCAGAACGTGATGGTGGAAAAGCAGTATCAAAAAGATATGCTGCAAAGTCTTTCAGATGCAGTCATTTCCACCGATTTGCAGGGGCGAATTGTCACAATTAACGAAGCCGCGCTGGAATTGTTGGGCTGTCCGGTAAATCAAGATAAAAGCAAACACAATCTCGTGATTTGGGAAGATAAACTGATCGATCGCTATGTTTGGGAAGTTGTGCCGATCGATAATTTGCAATTTCGACTCGAAGACAGTCTCCTGAATGCTGCCAGACATTACGTTCCCGAACAAAGTTTAACTGTGGGACTGTTGGTGGAAACAACACTGGGTAGCGCAGCAGCAGATACAGAAGCAGAAAGTTACATTTTGGCCGTGCCCGATCGCAATGACCCCACCTTATATTACGCTTGGGGCGAAAACAGCGCCTGGACTGAGGAAGTAGCGCAGGCAGAATTAGCTAATTCCCAATCTCTATTTTCGCTGCGGAATGCTGACCTCTATCACCCTTATTGTCCCCTACCCATCTCCGGCTCTCGAATTAAAGTAATTGAACGCAGTTTGAATTTAACTGTCAACCCGCTGATCAATCCAGAAGGTGGCGCGCGCGGCGGTTTAGTGGTACTCGAAGACATCAGCCGCGAAAAGCGGATGAAAACCACAATGTCTCGCTACATGACTCCCGGAGTCGTAGATAAAATCATGGCCTTGGGCGAAGGCTCCCTGATGGTGGGCGAACGCAAAGAAGTTACTATTTTATTTTCCGACATTCGCGGCTACACCACTCTGACCGAAAATTTGGGAGCCTCGGAAGTTGTGGCCCTATTGAACCAGTATTTTGAGACGATGGTGGAGGCCGTTTTCCACTACGAAGGCACTTTAGACAAGTTTATCGGCGATGCTTTAATGGCGGTGTTCGGTGCGCCCCTGCCGCTCAATCCCCCGGAAAGTCACGGTTGGATGGCGGTGCAGTCGGCTTTAGATATGCGCCGGCGCTTGAAAGAGTTTAATGATTCTCGCCCAGGCGCCGATCCGTTTCGCTTCGGAATTGGGATTAGTTCTGGAGAGGTGGTTTCGGGAAATATTGGTTCGGAAAAGCGGATGGATTACACCGTAATCGGGGATGCGGTGAATTTGAGTTCCCGCTTGGAACAGCTTACAAAGGAGTACGGCTGCGATATAATTTTGAGCGAATTTACCTACAATTTGTGCCGCGAACGGATTTGGGTGCGAGAGTTGGACAAGGTGCGGGTTAAGGGCAAAAATCAGCCGGTCGGCATTTACGAGTTGCTGCAAATTAATTCCGATCCCCTCGATGGGGAAACCGAAAGGTTTTTGGAACTTTACAACAACGGCCGCCATGCTTATATTGCTAGAAATTTTCAGCAAGCTATTAATTATTTTGAGGCGGCTTTAGCTATGCGACCGAGCGATCGACCTGTGGAAGTTCAGATCGAGCGATCCCTCAGCTATTTGGAAATACCCCCGCCCGACGAATGGGACGGCGTGCATACTATGACAAAAAAGTAGCATATTTTATCATATCCGAGAGCCTAAATGTAAAAAAATTGGATAAAGTTTTGAGATCTTCCTTATGACAGAGTTAAGAAGTGGAAAAATGTGAAAACATGAATCGGATGCCACATTAAAGTTAGTATTTATTTTCATACCGACAATTAAATGAACTATTTATCTGTTCCGAATGCCACAAAAGCCGATCGCATTCTGGTTGTAGATGACGCACCAGATAATGTTTTGTTGGTGCAGACAATCCTGGAAGAAGAAGGTTACGAAATTAGCACGGCCGAGAACGGCTTTTCGGCCTTAAGCCAAATTGACAAGTCAACCCCCGATTTGGTATTGCTAGACGTAATGATGCCGGGAATGGACGGTTACGAAGTCACCCAGCGAATGCGACAAAATAAGGAATTGCCCTTTATCCCGATTTTGCTGATCACAGCTCACGACAGCGCCAGTGTAGTCCAGGGACTCGACATGGGCGCAGACGATTTTATCCGCAAACCCGTGGAAATGGACGAACTGCTGGCGAGGGTGCGATCGCTCTTGCGGCTCAAACACAGCGTAGACGAACGAAATTCGATCGCCCTCCAGCGCGAAGATTTTGTCTCCAGACTCGCTCACGACTTGCGGACGCCCCTCGTAGCAGCCGATCGAATGCTAACTTTAATGCAGCAGGGAGCTTTGGGAGAAATCTCGCTCCCCATGTGCGACGCTTTCGGGACAATGGTTCGCAGTAACAAAAACCTGATCGCGATGGTAAATATGCTGCTAGAAGTCTACCGCTACGAAGCAGGGCGCAAATCCCTCAGTTTCGCTCCGGTTGACTTGCGCCAGCTTATTACCGAAGTAGCCGAAGAACTCGCTCCCCTAGCCGATGCTAAAAATTTGTCGGTGAATTTAGACTTGAGTGAAAGTGCAGAAAGTGCTCCGATTGCCAAGTATCCGGGCGATCGTCTGGAGTTGCACCGCTTGCTGACTAATTTAATCGGAAATGCGATAAAATTCACCGACAGCGGCTCTATAGATATCCGCTTAAAAGCTGCCAATTCACCTGTTTATACGAGCTTCAAAAACCAACCGCTGGCATGGGTAATTATGGAAATCCAAGACACCGGCGCCGGAATTTCTCCCGCCGAACAAGCGAAGTTATTTGAAAGGTTTGGCTCGGGAACTCACAAGAAATCCAGCACAGGTTTGGGACTGCACCTCTGCCGCCAAATAGTCGAAGCTCACCGCGGCACGATCGTGGTCAAATCCGAGTTGGGTAAAGGCAGCTTGTTTACTATTCGCTTGCCTTGTTAGAGCGATTTAATTAACTGTAGATGACTTATTTCATAAATGTTTGATGGCTAGAGCAACCGCAGATTTAAGGCAGATAAACACAGATAAACGCAGATAAATAAATTCAAGATGATTTGCGAAGAAATGCAGGAAGTAAAATTAGGGTGCATCCGCTCAAGATATTTGCTGGGACAATTGATAATCTCAAAACTGATGCACACCCTGAATAGATGGTGCGTCAGAATGAGATTTTTGGCGATCGTTAAAAATGACTAAACTGACGAACCCTATCGCTGACTTTGGCTCGGACTCGCATTCCGCACTACAAACCAGTCAATCACGAATCAGAAAAATAGCTTCGTAGTCAGGACTTTAGTCCTTCTTTGGCTCGGACTCGCATTCCGCACTACAAACCAGTTCGAGACTGAATGATATCACTCGTGCGATGTCTCGGCCAGCAATACAATCAGAAAATTATTAGGCAGATGTCATATAATTACTTGGCAACTGAATTTACTTCAACTAAAACAACAGGAGTCCCGCACCAAACACGGTACGAACTTGAGTGACGGGAGGAATGCGCGTGAGGCTTGCATAGCTGAACAAATTATTGATAAACGCAGACAGACTTTCTTCAATACATGATAGAATCTTGTCATGAAACAAGTCCTGACAGTATCTTGCAAACTCCAAGTAATGCCTGAGCAGTCCATCAAAATTGATGCAACACTTCAGGCGTTCGCGAATGCTTGCGAATATGTGAATCAAACTGTATCGCCAACTCTGACAAACGAATTGGCGATGCAATCCTTGATATATCACGATGTCATACCATTTTTCTAAAGATCCGATAGAGATAAAGGACGACAAGACGTTGTAATTATCTGCTTCCGCTCACTGAAAAAGTCTGTCATAACTTTAAAAAAATGGTATCAGAGATATGTTTGGACTTTCGGCGCAGTTGGCAATCCATGCTATTAGACGGGTTTCTGGTAACAGAAAAACAGCCAAAAAAGATGGTTCGCCAGTCAACAAGTTTGCTCCTACTAGCGTCACTTACGATGCTCGTATCTTTTCTTTCAGGGAAAAAGATTGGACGGTAAGTTTGACTACTACTGGTGGTAGGGAACGGTTTGTACTGGCTATCGGAAACTACCAACTTGGATTGTTGAAAGGTCAAAACCCAAAGACTGCTACTTTGTGCAAACGCAATGATGGTAGTTACTATCTTAATATTCAGCTTGAATCTATGCCCGTCGAACCTCCACCAAGCGATCGAGTTTTGGGCTGTGATTTGGGTAGGACTGACATTGCAGTTACTTCCGATGGAGATACATTTAGCGGTAAACAAATTACCCAAGTTAGAAATCATTATGCCAAGTTGAGAGCAAACCTCCAACAAAAAGCCACGAAGGGCACGCGCAGTTCTCGGCGTAGATGTCGAGAATTGTTGAAACGGTTGTCGGGCTCTTGAAAGCGCTTTCAGACATTGGTAAATCACACTATCAGTCACCGTATCGTAACTAAGGCTCAAAACAAAAATCAAGCGATCGCTTTGGAAGATTTGACGGGAATTAGGGAGCGCACAAATCAGCAGCCACGCTCGAAAAAAGAGCGGAGACTTAGCAATAGCTGGGCATTTTTTCAGTTGCGCCAATTCCTAATATACAAAGCCATAAAGCATAGCGTAAAGATTTTGTTTGTTGAGCCTAGATACACTAGCCAAATGTGCCACAAGTGCAACCATATTCATCCTGTAAAGGGTGAGTCTTATAGGAATGGCAAAAAGTTTGCTTGTGGTCATTGTGGATGGAAAGGTGATGCCGACTTAAACGGCAGTAAGAATATTGCTGTTATTGGGGCTTCCGTAAATAAGCCTGAAGGTTCGAGATTATTTTGCAATTTGCAAGATCATTTCAGGGCTATTGAAAGTCCACACTGTACCTGTACTCATGTCAGTGCTGGGTAATTTACTATGTCTGACTGTCCAGTGTGCGGTGCTGAGTACCTAGAAAAAAAAGCAGAGTTTTGCTCGATTTGTGGCTGGAATTTGACTCCCTACCCGCAGCGTGCTAAACCTTCCAAAATTTATTTAAAACAAGAACAAGTTAGATTGCAGTGGGCAAAACAAATGTGGGAATCGGCCCGCAATCAACAAAATTGGTCAGCCAGATTTGACGAGTTGCAAGAGGAATTACAGCAAGGTGCGATCGCCCGCGCGTACCTGCAATCTCAGTTAGAATGGGTTCTGTACCGCCTCGAACAACTCAATCCCGAATCCATTACCAGCACTTTACTGCGACTGGAA
The DNA here is from genome assembly GCF_020738035.1 of Microcoleus sp. PH2017_28_MFU_U_A. NCBI lineage: Bacteria > Bacillati > Cyanobacteriota > Cyanophyceae > Oscillatoriales > Microcoleaceae > Microcoleus > Microcoleus sp. PH2017_28_MFU_U_A. The sequence continues at coordinate 78,296 of NZ_JAEQCX010000071.1, read as the reverse complement.
GAGAAAATCGGCGCCTTACCTGACCAAACTCCGGCTATCTCTGAAGTGGGGATGGATTACCGACAACTGACAAAGCTGTTAGAAACTGGAAAATGGCGCAAAGCAGACGAACATACTTGGGAAATTTTGCTGCAAATCTCTGTCAGGGAAGACGAAGGCTGGCTGAGTGCAGCCGATATTGACGGGTTTCCTCTTACAGACCTTCGCACGATCGACAAACTTTGGCAACAACACAGCAGCGGGCGGTTTGGATTCACCGTACAACAACAGATTTGGGAAAGTACCGCCGGAAATTATACCCAATTGTGCGATCGACTCGGCTGGCGAGTCAAAGAAAATTGGAAATATTACAGCGAGCTCTCATTCAGCGAAAATGCTCCCCCCGGACACCTCCCCGTTACCGCCTGGAGACATCGCGCTTGTTACGGTGCTGGTAAACTCACCGCAGCAGAAAACTTTGCCCGCATTGTCGGGAGAGTTGCTACGGGCGATCGCTAATCATCCAAAATAAAAAATTCAAAATCGCCATTACCTGCTATAATCAAAACGGTTCAGCAACTGGGGCTGTGGCTCAGATGGATAGAGCAAGCGCCTCCTGAAGAATCGGGCACCCTGCGAGGAAACTCTGGGAGTGAATGTGGTCAAACTCAAGGAAGCCTAAGTCTGACAGCAGATACGGTAATCTTGAGCCAAGCTTTATCTAAATTTTGTTTAGGTAAGGAAGGTGCAGAGACTGGCTTTAGGAAGTAAACACCATAAAACCTCCTAAACATACGGCCACCACCTAAAGGCCGCAAGCCTACGGTGAAGGAATAGTCCGGAGAGTGGGGAAACTCACACAAATCTGAAGCGCTAGGTCGCCGGTTCGAACCCGGCCAGTCCCGTTAAAAATCAAGAACAATTAAAAGCAGAAGGGTAAACCCTAAGTTTTATCCTTCTGCTTTGCATATGCGTTAACCTGTATATTCAATCCAAAATCTAAAATCTAAAATCTAAAATCCTCTGACCATTGTTTAAATTTTAATTTTTAATTCCTGTTAGTGGGTTGTACGTGCGGTATTTTTTGTTATGGTTCCTGTGTCAGCTAAATAAAGTTTTTATAGGTTTAGATGTGGTTGAGAATAAATTTAAACAGGCGGCGTTACCCGCGTTTGAGGAATTCACCCAATTTTTGGTTCCTACTAGGGCTTTTGATGGCGTTTTGGTTTGGCTATCAGCAGCTTAAGAGCGAATTTCAGAGACCCCAAGCTTTGTTGGTTCTAGGTGGGGCTACGGAGCGAGAGGTGTTTGCCGCCAAATTTGCTCGATCGCACCCTCAATTGCCGATTTGGGTGTCTTCTGGGAGCAATCCTGAGTTTGCCGAATGGGTGTTTTCAGAAGCGGGAATTAAGTCCGATCGCCTGCACTTAGACTACAGAGCAGTGGATACGGTAACAAATTTTACCACCCTGGTAGATGAATTGAAAGCTCAAGGGATTGAGAGCGTGTATCTGATCACTTCTGACGATCATATGCGGCGAGCTCAGATTATTGGCGAAATCGTGCTCGGCAGTCGAGGGATTAGTTTTAAGCCTGTAGCAGTTCCGTCTGGGCGAACCCCCGAACCCGTGCAAAAAGCTCTCCGCGACGGCGCTAGAGCCATTATGTGGCTGACTACGGGTTATACGGGTGCTAACTTCAGCCAAGCCAGAATTGAATAGACAAAGAAAGGACGGCGGTTGAAACCGCTTTTGACCTCTTACTCGTAGGCGAAGCCAGCGCGAAGCGCTTATGTGGCGAAGCGCCCGTCATCAGAGTAAGAGGTCAAACTACAAAAACGAATTCCGCCGGACGCCGAATGAAGAAAATAACGTAACTTTAACCGCCCGTTCTTCAACCCGCTTGGAGTGGGTTTTGTTTGTCTGGCGTGCGAATTCTATTCGCCCGGTTCAGCGACCCAAATCGTGCATCGCATTAATCTCAGTTGCACATCTTTGAGTCAGCGCTTCCAATTCCGCGCGATCCGACGAAGCGGGCGCCTCAATTAGCTTGCCAATTCGCACCGTCAGCGGCACCGGACGCGGCACTATTGAACCTTTGGATGCGATCGCATGAGTTCCCCACAAACTAACGGGTAATAGCGGTGCTTTTGCCTTAGCAGCTATCAGCGCAGCCCCCAATTTCGGATCAGTAATTCTACCGTCTGGCGTCCGAGTTCCCTGCAAAAATACACCCGTAGCCCATCCATTTTCTAAAGACTGGATAGCCGATCGAATTGCACTGCGATCGGCACTTTCCCGCTTGACTGGATAGGCACCATAAAGCGTAATTGCCTGCTTCAAAATAGGAACTTTAAATAACTCTTCCTTTGCCATAAATGCCACTGGCCGCCTCATGGAACTAGATAAAATCGGCGGATCGAAATCGCTGGCGTGATTGCTGACTACCACAAATGGGCCTTCTGCTGGCACATTTTCTGCACCGTAGATGCGCCCCCGAAAGTAAAGGTGCAGCATCGGGCTGACAATTGACCACTTGAATAAATAGTAAAGAAGTAAACTTTCGACTGGTTCGCGACTTTTGCTCACGGAAAAACCTTGAATTTAAAATTATACCGAATATTACTCTATCAGTTCAGCTCTGGAAAATTAACTAGGACTTGCAAAAAAACGCAGGACGTAATGATGCGCGGGTGCATCGCGATCGCATAACTTGAAATAGAGACGATAATTCCCGCAGGGACACACCCGCGAGTTGATGGCTAACTAATACCCTTTTCCCAAAATGATGCAACTGTAGGGAAGCTTCAAACGCCGATCGAGTAAATCACCCCCAATCCAAAATCCAAAATCCAAAATCGAAAATGCTATAAGTCCTGTTAATTTCCGGCCAGCATCGCTTTTTTTCCTTCCTCGGAAGTTGCGTAACCCAAGAAATCCTTAACCGCTTGACTGGGGGGATTTTTGTAAGCGTAGTACAACTGGCGCTGATAGCGATAATTGGGGGCTTCCGGCGTCGTAGCGTCTACGGGGACAACTCGCACCGTTTTCTGATTGACAACTTGAGCGAAAGTGGCATAGCCGATGCCGTTGTTGCCTAAAGCTTGCAGCAGCGGAGTTGTCGCATCTCGATCGAGCGTAGCAAAATTTGGCCCAGTACCAAAACTACCGCCTCCGAGCACTTGTTCTTTAAAAGTTTGGTGAGTTCCGCTAATTTCGGGCCTGTTAATTACCTTAATCGGGCCTGCTGAACCGCCGACTTTTGACCAGTCTTGAGCATTTCCCTTAAAGATATCTTGAACTTGAGCAGCAGTTAAACCTCCTTGAAACGGGTTGTTAGTGCCGACTACGATCGCAATTCTATCTAAAGCAACCGGCACAACTGCCAAACCCCTAGCTTGGTCTTGGGCATTCAAAGGGGTCGATATCGCAGCAATATCGGCTGTTCCCGCCACCAAATCCTGAATTCCTTTTGCAGAACCATTTGCTTTGGCATCGACTGTAGTGCTGGGAAACTTGGCTTGAAAGCCATTCTTAAGGTTGAGATTGATTGTCACCATGCTGGTAGAACCGTCAATTCTCACCGCCGTGCCCGCAGGTACGGCAACTGGTAGTGCAAAGGAACTAGCAGCAACAGGCGATGCTAAGCCGGCTGCGGGCGCAACGGGAAGCGGGTTGGAACTGCCACCGCCTGCGGGTGTTGGGGGATTGGAGGAATTGTTAGCATCCTGTGCCGCTGGTTTGTTCAGAAAAAACCAGCCACCGGCTGCGAGGAACAGGAATAAAAAAATAAAAACTATGGGGGGAGGCCCGCTCTTAGCCATAAAATTCTCCTTAGTTCGGAAGTTGTTTATCGTCGGAATCGTCTAACATTTGCAGCCTGCGACTGACTTCATCATCTTCGGTCATGTTTTCTAATTCTGCCTGAAGTCTTTCTTGGGGGTTCTCAGATATTTCTGCTAAAGCTTGCTGTTCGAGGTTATGCTTTTCGACGGCATTTTTGGCTTGTTCAAATTGCGATCGAGCTGAATCAATATTAAGATCGTTGTTGACTTTGGATATGGCGCCGAGAGCTTCGTTAATCTCGACCATATCTTTCATGTTTTGCATATCGGTTTTGTAGGCTTCCAGCTTCGTGCGCTCTCGATTCAGCTTGTCTTTGGAAGCGTTCACAAACTGTTCGGCTTGTTTTACTGCATCTTCGTACTGCGGCAGGATTTTTTCTATCTGAATTACCTTAGATATGGCTAAGCGGGCTGCTTCTTCGTTGCCGTTGCGGTTGGCTGTCTTGGCTTGGCGCTCTAAAGTTTGCATCTCTCTAACTTTTTCTTCATATTTTGTTTTGGTGCGCTGGTAGGCTGCAACTTGTTTAGAAACTGCTTCTGCGAGCTTTTGGACGGACTCTTGCATCGATCGCAGCGACTCTTCGGCTACGGCGACTGAAATTTTACCACCGGATTCTACGGGAAGTCCCCACAGCCAGTTCCACCCGCCTACTATGGTTCTGCCGGCTTTTTCGCCCATCAGCCAGTAAATAGCTTTTTTCATATAAGTACCGGATTAGCTTGATTTTTATTCCTAGTTTAAATCAGAATTTGCCGATCGACCTCAAGGGCGATCGATATATAGATTATTTTTAATCGCGATTTTTAGCTGTTTGGATTGTCGAGCGCCAATTTGCACAACAGGTCATAGTAAAATTTTCCTGTTGTGCTATTTATTTTTCGGCAATTTTCTGATCGATTAACTCAATTTTACCAGAAAGAATTGGTTGAAAGCCGGAACCCCGAAATCAGACTATTCATTACTCCAATCCTCTTCCTTCTAGGTAGAGGTCGCTCTTAAACTGTCAACTGTCAACTGTCAACTGTCAACTGTCAACTGTTGAAAGCCTGCTGCTGAATCATCGGTTAACAATAGATTAAGCGGGCAAATCTGCAAAACTGCTGACATTTACCAGCGCTAAATTGGGACAAGTCCGTTTGATCAAACCTGTGAGAACTTTACCTGGGCCAATTTCCACTACGCGATCGATTCCTTGTTGTGGCAATTGCAGAGAAATTTCTCGCCAGCGCACGCCTTTAGTCATTTGATAATTCAACCGCTGTTTTAGAGTAGCTGCGCTAGTAGTCGCTGTCGGTTCTGAGTTCGAGAGTACCAGCATTTTAGCATCGGAAAACCTTGCCGACTTTAACGCTAGTTGAAACTCTGCCGCCACCCCGGCCATCAGGGGAGAGTGAAACGCACCGGAAACATTCAATTTAACCGCGCGTTTGACTTTTATTTTGGCTAGCAAATCTTCTACTGCTGTCGGCGTGCCAGAAATCACTACTTGTGCTTCGCTGTTATCGTTGGCGAGCACCACATCTCGGCTGTATTGAATTTGCAGTTCTAATTCCTGCCTGTCGAAGCCGATCAACGCCACCATTTGCCCGCCGGAGGCAGTCTCCATCAGTTCGGCGCGGCGTTTGACTAAGCGCAATCCCGTTTCAAAGTCAAAGACGCCTGCTGCGTACAGGGCAACATATTCTCCTAAACTGTGACCGGCAACTACTGCGGGTCGATCGCTCTTTTCTCGCATTAAGTCTGCCAAAATGCTTTCTACTACGAACAAGCAAGGCTGAGTGTAGAGAGTCCGAGATAGTTTTGCTTCTTCTTTTTGGCAAACTTCAGGGACAGACCAGCCTAAAATTTCTTTAGCCAGCTCAAATTTAGCTTTGGCTGCTGGCAAGTTTAATAAGTCTGCACCCATCCCGATCGCCTGGGAACCTTGTCCGGGAAATACCCATGCTGTTTTAGTCATTTTTCCGGTAATCTGCTAATTGGTGGTTGCTAAGAAAGTGATTGCAAAAATTCTTTGTTTCCCGCTTCTGAGTTCGCTGACTGGTATCCGCTATCTTTCGGTTCACGAACTATCTACTCGCGACTCACAACTATAACATAATAACTGCGCTTTTTTCGAGGTTTATATTTTTTTTGCTACTTTAATTCAGGTCGATCGCCGTAGTAAAATTTTCAACCTTCGACGGGGGGAAAGTCCATCGAAAAATAGAGGATTTTCAATTGCAGCACACTCTTGTCCAGAATTCCTGTCGAAGGATGCACGGCTTGGTGCAGGCTTTACCCTATGCTATGACCTGTGTATGGCGTGTTAAAAGATTTTTCTTTTTTAATGGTCGCACGCCCGATGTCAGCAGGGCAAGTTTAGAGCAAAATATTGTACCAGTTCCCTAAAATCATGAAACTGCTAGCCTGCGCTTCCAACCCATAGTTCATCAGTGATTCCCCAATCTAAAATCTAAAATCTAAAATCTAAAATCGTATTACCTTCCCCATTGAAAAATCGCCGCCCCCCAGCTCAAACCTGCACCGAAACCAGCCGCAGCAATAGTCTCACCAGATTTAACTTTACCCAGACGCACCGATTCGTCTAAAGCAAGGGGAATTGAAGCTGCTGAGGTATTGCCGTAATTTGCTAAATTGCTGATTACTTTTTCCGGGGGAATCTTGAGCCTTTGGGCAACTGCATCGAGAATCCGTTGATTGGCTTGGTGCAACAGCAGCCAGTCAATTTTTTCGGCGCTGATATTTGCCCGAAACATCGCTTTTTCTATGACTTCCGGCACTTTTTTGACGGCAAACCGATAGATTTCTTGACCGTTCATGGCGATCGGCTCAAATCCACCTTGTCCGATATTCACGCCCTCAATTAATGATTTTGACTCGGCTTTGTAGGCTAAATTGAGAGACGAATTTTGCGTGCCGTCGCTGCGAATTTCAAATCCCAAAAATCGATCGACCTCTGAAGCCTGCAATACCACCGCACCTGCACCGTCTCCAAATAAAATGCAAGTACCTCGATCCGACCAATTCACCCAGCGAGATAAAATATCTGCTCCGATCAGCAAAACATTTTGATAAACGCCTGTCCGAATGAACTGCGAGGCTGTAACTAAACCAAACACAAATCCCGAACAAGCTGCTGTCAAATCGAAAGCCACAGCTTTTGTAGCGCCCAACTGATATTGAATTTTGCCCGCAGTGCCGAACAAATCGTCAGGGCTTGATGTGGCCAAAATAATCAAATCGATATCTGTCGGCGAAATTTCTGCCATGGCGATCGCCCTGCGGGATGCCTCCGATGCCAAATCGCACAAAGAAGTGCGATCGTCCGCCAGCCTGCGCGATCGAATGCCCGTTCGCGCCGCAATCCACTCGTCAGACGTTTCTACTATCTGACTCAAACCATTATTATCTAGCGAAACCTGCGGTGTACAAGACCCGCTACCCGTGACGGCAATGCCGAACCCTGATTGCTGCAACATTCCTCTCCATTTACTCGCTGTTCGGTCGAGAAATTAAAAATTAAAAACTTCAAATTTAAACTATTTTTTAAACTGCTGAAATTACCTTTTTCAAGCAAAACAGTTGGTTTAATCTGACATTTTTAATTTGACTTTTTTAATTTTTAATTTCTACTTACTAGAAAGAATTGGTTTAAAGCCCCAAGCCCGGGAGAAATTAAAAGAAGACTATTCATTACTCCAATCCTCTTCCTTCCAGGTCGAGGTTGCACTCAACTGTCAACTGTCAACTGCCAACTGTCAACTGTCAACTGCCAACTGTCAACTGTTAACTGTCAACTGTCAACTGTCAACTGTCAACTGTTCAAAGCTTCTTGTTCCACAGCGCTTTCGCGATTGGACGATCTAATTCGCTCCAGCACTTGGTTGTCAATAGCCCCTTTTGCCAAACGAATGGCATTAAAAATCGAGGCAGCTTGAGACGAACCGTGGCTGATAATGCAAACTCCAGCAACGCCCAACAGCAAACCGCCACCATGTTCAACGTGGTCTACTCGCTGCTTGAATCCTTGCAAGCTTTTTTGCAGCATAGGATCGTTAATTTGATGTTGGAGCCCTTTGACCAGCTCTTCCTTGAGCACCTGGACTACGACTTCGCCCACCGCTTCGGCAAACTTCAACAACACGTTGCCGACAAACCCGTCGCAGACAATCACGTCAAAGTTCCCCGACAGCACGTCGCGGCCTTCGGCATTGCCCACAAAAGGAATGTTCGGATTGTCCGCCAATAACTGATGGGTGCGTACCGCAGCGTCGTTGCCTTTAGAAGGTTCTTCGCCAATGTTTAGCAGGCCGATTTTTGGTTCGGCGACGCCGAGCACGCACTGGCTGTAAATAGTTCCCATCAGAGCAAACTGCTCCAAAAATTTTGGGCGGCAGTCCACATTAGCGCCGACATCGAGAATGAGTACAGAGGTACCCGGTACCATTGTCGGCAAAACCGCACCGATCGCGGGGCGATCGATTCCAGGTAGCCGCCCCAACCTCAGTAGGGCAGCCGCCATTGCCGCACCGGAGTGACCGGCGGACACCACAGCATCAGCCTGCTGCTGCTTCACCAAGTTCATGGCTACGTTAATCGAAGCTTTGGGCTTGCGTTTGAGGGCACTTAGAGGTTCTTCGTGCATTTCCACCGTTCCTTCTGAAGGAACGATTTCTAGCTGACCTGTAGAGACGCGGCCGATCGCGTCTTGAAGACGTAGCGAGTCTTCTATTTGCTGCGGGTCGCCCACCAGCAAAATCTCTACGCCTAACTCTTCTTGTGCCTTAAGCGCTCCAGCTACAACTTCGGCGGGGGCGTGATCCCCACCCATAGCGTCTATTGCAATTCTTGCGCGTGTCGATCCCATTGACCAATGTTTGAGAAACACTAAAAATTCTACCAGGAAGTCAGCCGATTTTCGATTTTCGATTTTCGATTTTCGATTGAGTTACAGCCTGAAATCTGGCAGCAGAAACTAGGGTCGAAAATTTTGGGAGCATCCACGAATGGCGTCGGGGCGTTGTACCCGTTTCTTGCGGATCTGGAGTCTGAATCCAGAAGTGCGAATAAATCACTAAAATCTGCTCGCGCTCGATCGGACAATTGTCATTTGCGACTACTCTGATAGAGTTTGTGCCTACTTTACTATTTTTGACTGCAAATTGAAAAACTCAATAGAATAATTTACCTGACCCCGCCCAAAAACGGATAAAAGTTTCCGACACTCGTCGTGACTCGGGCCCAAAATTTTAGACCCGAGTTCAAGCCCCCAGATTGATTCTGTGGAGTAAATCTAAAATCTAAAATCTAAAATCGACTGACTGAACTATAGGTGTAAAAAATGCTGGATTTATTATTTAGCTCGGGAATCATGTCTCTGTGGCTCGACATGGCTGGGGTACACAGTGTCGCGCCCAACGCTGTGTCGCTACTGGCTTGGCGGGGAGGGATACCCGGGTTAGTGGTGGCCGAAGAGCTGGCTTTTGGAGGAGTAGATGCAGCAAATCGAGACTTGCCGACATCCGTCGCGGTGGAGGAATATTTAAAAGATTTGAAGGCAAAACATCTGATAGACGGCAATCAGGGAGTTTGGGTACAAGCCGGAATGGTGCCACTGGTAAGTCAGCAGGGAAAGGTACTGATGCCAGGGGCTTCGCTGACTAAGATTGCCACTTCTCTGGCTTCGCTGGAAACTTGGGGCACCGAGCATCAGTTTGAAACACGGTTCCGGGGAACCGGGCCGATTAGGAATGGGGTGTTGCAAGGAGATTTGGTTGTCAGTGGTGGTGGCGATCCGTTGTTTGTGTGGGAAGAGGCGATCGCCGTGGGTAATGCTCTCAATCAAATGGGTATCGATCGCGTGGCCGGCAACTTAGTGGTGACAGGCAATTTCCGCATGAATTACCAGTCCGATCCTTTGGCTGCGGGGGAGGGTCTGCGGCAGGCTCTCAATGGGCGCAGTTGGCCTTCTGACGTGCTGGCAATATATTCTAAGATGGCTCGGGGAACGAGAAAGCCGCAAGTAACGATCGCCGGCACGGTGATTGCTGAAAAATTTGTGAGCTCGGGACATTTGCTGCTGAAGCGCCGATCGCTCCCTTTACCCGAAATTCTCAAGCAGATGAACGTCCACAGCGACAATGACATTGCCCAAATACTGGCAGACAATTTGGGCGGACACAAAATAGTCCAGCAGCAAGCGACTTGGGCGGCGGGGGTGCCGGCGGCGGAACTTCAATTAATTAACGGTTCGGGATTGGGAGTGGAAAATCGGATGTCTCCGAGGGCGGCTTGTGGGATGATGCAGGCGATCGCGCGCAACCTTCAGACTACGGGGCTGACTATTGCTGACTTGTTTCCGGTGTCCGGGCGCGATAAAGGAACTTTGGAACACCGACACATTCCGCCGTCGGCTGTGGTGAAAACCGGTACCTTAGATACGGTGATTGCTTTGGCTGGAGCCATACCCACGCGCGATCGGGGTTTAGTTTGGTTTGCAATTATTAATCGCGGCACCGATTGGGACTCTTTGAGAGCGCAGCAAGATATATTTCTGCAAAAATTGGTGCAGCAGTGGGGCACTGCACCGGCCCTGCCACTAGCAATTACACCGCACATTGACGGCGCTAGACCAGCTTTGGGGGCAGCAAATCGCAGCGATATTTTGCTGGGAGGTTAACGTCAGTTGACAGTTGACAGTTGACAGTTGACAGTTGTCAGTTGGCAGATTAATGCTTTTAGGCTCGATGCCCGATGCCCGATGCCCGATGCCCGATGCCCAATTCCCCACAGCATAATGTGAGATTTCGCGCGTGGAGTATGTCACAATTGATCGAGGACTATTCTGCAAGAAGATGATCAAACTGCGATTGAAGAGATACGGGAAAAAACGCGAGACCAGCTACCGGATTGTAGCTATGAACAGCTCTACCCGCCGCGACGGCCGTCCCCTAGAAGAACTCGGCTTCTACAACCCCAGAAATAATGAAACCAGGCTGGATGTTCCAGCGATTGTCAAGCGCCTGCAAGAAGGCGCTCAGCCAACTGACACCGTGCGTGACATCCTGAGAAAAGCGAATGTATTTGAACAAGTCGGAGCCGGAGCCAACGTTGAATCCAGCACAGCAGCAGTCAGCTAGTCCCAACTATTCTGGACTGGTTAAGTTTTTAATTGGGCCTTTTTTAGAGTCGCCCGCGTCTTTGCGAGTTGATTGCGAACTGCACCCGCGCCAATCCCGGGTCTGGGTTCGGCTCGCTTTTGAAGATCCCGATAAAGGGCGGGTTTACGGTAGGGGCGGACGCAATATTCAGGCAATAAGAACTACCCTCGAAGCGGTGGCGCAAACGGCGGGTCAGTCGCTGTACTTAGATATATACGATGGTGAAGCGGGCGATCGCAACTCCGGGCCACCTAGGGGCGATCGCGATCGTTCGGATCGCGATCGTCCGGATCGCGCTAGGCGCGATGGGGGAGACTTCCGACCCCGGAGTGGGCCTCCGTCGCCGACTCCCTTACCTAGCAGAACCCCGAGAGAACAACCTCGCCGTACTAACACACCTACGTTTAGAACGAGCAGAAATACTCCCGGTTATTAACTGTTCTGCTGAATGAGAGACAATTTTAGATTTTAGATTGCCTGTTGTAGACTTTGTGTTACAAACCCCGTTGGATTTGAGATTGCCAGTTTTGCGATCAAACAAAAATGTAAAATTTTAAATCTAAAATCTCAGCGGGATCGGGTAAATCTAAAATCTAAAATCTAAAGTTGTCTGACTTCATCAAAGCAACACGGGATGCGGGAAACTCAGACACAAAGCGTGCTCAGAGGGAAGCGACCCGAGGGACTTCAGTCAAGAGTGTTCTTGAAAATGTGATATAATTTGAGTTGGGAGTAAGAACAAAAAACATCTACGTGTTGAAGCATCCTAGTATCGGAGAAATCCCGGCTCCTATGAAACAACGGTTAGGTTTAAGTCCTGATGTCAGTATGACAGGAAAGAGCAAATAATGGCAGGTTGTGGAGCGTACCGCGTCTTGGCAAGTGTGATGGATTCTGAAAGCATTGAAACAATAAAAGTAAACGCGATTACAACATTGGCAATGTCGGTAGTTGTTTTGAGTGTTTAGGCGGCGTTTGACGGTCGCAGCGAGAGTTTACTCGCGATCGCAGAATCGAGCGTGTCTTTAGACCTGAGAGTGTCAAAGAAGGGAGATTTGATTTGTGCCTCAAGCACCAAATTTATTTGCGATTTAAACAGAAAAGACGCCTGAGATACTAGGTAAAATCTAGTACCGGGCGTCTTTTTGTTCGTAAAACAAAGCTGATTGTTAACTTTTAATTACTTACTTGGAGGAGCTCATGCTGGCATGACTGAAAAACTAACAATAGAGTTACCGAGCAATCAAAGCGCCATGTCGCTGGCCGGAAATCAAGAAGAAAACTTGAAAATTATCTCTAAGCAAACCGGCGCCAACCTGGTAATGCGAGGCCAAGAACTGCTGATTTCCGGCACAAAAACTCAAGTAGAATTGTGTCATAAATTAGTGCGATCGCTCTCCGACTATTGGAAATCCGGCAAAACCATCACCGGAGTAGAAATCCAAACAGCGCGCTACGCATTGGATACCAACCGCCAAGAAGATTTGCAAGACTTGCAACGAGACGTACTCGCCAAAACCCGCCGCGGCGAAGAAATAAGAGCCAAAACCTTCAAGCAGCGGCAGTACGTCCAAGCAGTACGCACCCACGACCTAACATTTTGCATCGGCCCCGCTGGTACTGGAAAAACATTTCTAGCAGCTATTTTGGCAGTGCAAGCACTGTTAAGCAAGCAGTACGAAAAGCTAATTTTAACCAGGCCCGCCGTAGAAGCAGGCGAAAAATTAGGATTTTTGCCTGGAGATTTGCAGCAAAAAGTCGATCCCTATTTGCGCCCGCTTTACGACGCCCTCCAAGAAATAATCGACCCCGAAAAAATGGCCGATTTAATGGAAAGAGGCTTGATCGAAGTAGCTCCTTTAGCTTATATGCGAGGGCGTACTCTCAGCAATGCTTTCGTCATTTTGGACGAAGCTCAAAATACAACACCTGCTCAGATGAAAATGGTGTTGACTCGTCTGGGCTTTCGATCGAAAATGGTAGTGACGGGCGATATCACTCAAACAGATTTGCCACCAAACCAACAGTCGGGACTGTCAGTTGCTCAAAAAATTCTGGGTAACGTTGAAGGCATTGCTTTTTGCGAATTCAATCAGTCAGATGTGGTGAGACACCCGCTAGTACAGCGGATTGTTGCAGCTTACGAATTGCACGAAAAATAGTCAGTTGACAGTTGACAGTTGTCAGTTGTTATCGGTTATTTGTTATTTGTTATTTGTTGGTTATAATAACTAATAACTAATGCCCAATTCCATAAAAATTGACAGTTGTTATCGGTTATTTGTTATTTGTTGGTTCTAACAACTAATAACTAATGCCCAATGCCCAATTCCCAATTACCTATTCCCAAATTATGCCTAATCTCAAAGAATTCTTAGAAGCTTGCGAAAAATTGGGGACGCTGCGTTTGATCGTGACTAGCAGCGCCGCTGTACTGGAAGTGCGCGGTTCAATTCACAAGCTGTTTTATGCAGAGTTGCCCAAGGGGAAATATGCAAATATGCACGCCGAAATATTTGAGTTTCACCTAAATATGGACAAAATTAAACAAGTTAAATTTGAGACCGGCGAGGCAAAAAGAGGCAACTTTACTACCTATGCAATTCGTTTTCTGGACGAGCAAAATGATGCTGCGTTGAGCGCGTTTTTGCAGTGGGGAAAACCTGGTGAATACGAACCTGGACAGGTGGAAAAATGGCACGAATTAAAAGAACAATACGGGGAGGTTTGGGAACCTGCACCTGTTGAGGCAATTTAAAACTAACAAACAATAAAAAAGGTTGGTAGTGAGGACTTCAGTCCGCAAAAATCAGGACTAAAGTCCTCACTAAAAAAGGTTTGTAGTGAGGACTTCAGTCCGCAAAAAGAAGGACTGAAGTCCTCACTACGAACGAATTAGAGCAAAATATAAAGTTAGCTGTTTGAATGTAATTTGGTATGAAGGTAATTTGGGTTTTTTGTCTGGTTTTGGTTGTGTTGCTGTGGGGTGGCGGTGCGAGGGCGGGGGTTTTGGGCGATCGCATTTCCAGTTTTCCCAATTGGGATAGCAAGCCTCCCATCGCCGTAGCTAAGGGAGATTTAGTGTATCCAGACTGGATGGCCGGAAGTTGGAATGTTGCCAGCACTTTAATAGATTTAGCAGCGCCTTTAGCCCCAAATATTGTCACGCCTGGATTTGAAAAAAACCGCCAGTATTTGCAGCAGCCAGTATTGTTTAAAGTTCGATTTCAACCTGAAAAATTTATTGGTTTAATTTCTACTTATACATCTAAAAAAGCTCCTAAAATTGTAGCCGATCGCAATTTTAACGGTTTGAACATCGCCAAAGCCTATTTAGGCAACGGTGGCGTACTTTCCGTGAAAGTCGATCCAAACAATCCCAACCGCCAGATTACCATACTCAAAGGCGATCGCCAACTAATCTCGATTGTCACCAGTCGCGGCACTGAAACGCCGAATCCTCGGGAGTTTGTATCTACAGAAATTTCTCAGCAGGTGTTTCGGGGCGAGACTGATATTTATTTAAACGAAGTGGAAACAACCACAGCTTATCGAGTGATTGGAAGCGGGGAAAATGGATCTTCTGGGAGTAAAAAAATTGTAGCCGATCAGGTGACAGCGATTTATTTATCGCCCCAAGACCCGGATTATTTCGCGGCTGGAGGGCATCCTGTGGCTTTGTACCGATATCGCTTGGAGTTGGTGCCGGGAGAATCGAGCTAATTTATTGTGAATTATGGCAACTCTATCAGGGCGAATGGCATGGGAACGCATAACACAAGCTATCTCAACTAGGATTAATCCAAAAGCAAGCGACTTTCAAATGTGGGCTGAGTCACAACAGGGCTGGCATCCTACTCAAACACCTAATGGCCCGTTAAAATATATTGATAAAAACGGAGTAACTAGATTAACACTCAAACAGGGAACTCCAAGAGCTCCCGGAAGCAACCACCCTCATGTAGAGCTAAAAAATGCTAAAGGCAGTAGAATCGATCTACAAGGAAAGCTCGTTAACAGAAAAAGCCCAGCTAATCATACTCCTATTGATTGGGACATTTAAAAATGGAACGCTTAAACTACTGGCAATTTCCGGGATTTGAAAATATTTATCTAGAGGATAGCTATGTACTTAGCATTAATGATAAAACATCTATACAAATCCTCTTGGAAGCTGTTCTCACAGAAAATCACTCTCTCTACACTCAACCCTTACCTGAAGAACAGTATTGTTATCGGCGGATGAGCTTAAATTTTCCCTACCCTCAAACCTACGATTTGGTTCTGAACAACATCAGCCCCATTGCAGATCCAGATGGTAGCGTTGATTACGGGAATATAGACGAATTTTTTAGCGCGGATGGCAAATACTATTTAAGAGGGGAATGGGGAGAACTTACTATAGTTTCCGATCCACCCCTACTTTTTGATGTAGAAAACTACCTAATTGTCAAAAACGGCGATAATTTTATTGAAATTAATAAGGAAAAAATTAGTATTTTTGAATGGAAAAGGGAAAGAAAAGGAGTAATCACCTTAGTTTACGAAAACACTTCAGGAAGTCCTTTATCTGTTCAAATTCAGGCAGAGCAAGATCCCGAAGGCTTTGCAGCCGTTTTGGGGTATATGGGTGAAATTGAAAGAGGTTATACAACTGAGTTAACAGGAGGCGATCTGACTTTTGACAAGCTCAAGCAATATTACGCCGCTAATTTGAATCAGGAAAATGTGCAAGCGTTTTCTGTTAAATATCCCAGCTCAACGGGCGATAAATATTTGATTTCGGCAATTACTTCCTAGAATTAAGGTGAAATCTCGATCCAGGCATTGTGAAGTGAGGATTTGAGACATCTCTGCTAATTGTCTTTGTCTTCAGCAATTTTATCGAGATTAAAAAATTCTTCCAACAGTTTGAAAAACTTATCGAGGGCGTCTTTTTCATCAGCAGAGAAGAAGAGAATTATACTGTCCCATCCGTGACTTGACGTAATTTGATATCTTTCTTGTATCCACTCTTGAAATCCATCAAGTTGTTGTTGTTGTTCTGTGTCGGGAAACCCAAGTTCCGCTCTAGCCGTCTCATATCCATCTAAAAATGCGCGCAGGCGGGTAATTGAACACTTGCCCAAATACATACCCGGTCTTTGTTTGATTCTTTGGAGTAAATCAAAAAAGTATTCATTTTTAACATCTAGTTTATTAACATTAACTTCGACCACCATAAAAATAGTCTCCTTTTAAAAATCTTCTTCTGTCACTATAAACCGTAAACCATTAAATATTTTACCGTGAAATTGCAGATTTGTCATCCATTGCTCTTTAGTAAGTCCATCCGGGTGATGGTTATCAAAAATAGTCTCTATATTGTTGATAACAATACCGATTCCTTCGTGGCGACCATTTTCTGAAATAGCATCTCTCGGTACGCTATCATCATAAATGCCACTGTTCCTGCCTCTGCCGAATCCAGTGTACAGTTTTATGCGCTTTCCAGGAATTCCTTGACTTGTCAAGTAATCTTTGAGATTGGTGGCGCACTCAACACATTTAAAGTTTTCATGGCGATCGACAATAGCCTTGATTTGCAGTATTTGCTCAGCACTAATTTAACTCATATCCCACCACAACCAACAAATTGATGACTTACGCATCAATGGCTAAATAACTTAAGCAAATTTGTGGGATGGGCGTCCCGCCCGTGCAGAAAGGACGGGCGGGACGCCCATCCCACAACAATCATCGAGCGTGTAAGTTATTAAATTTTCATTCCTTAGTCGCAGTGTACCCAACCTAAAAATTCACCTAAAAAAATTAGAAGGTGAAAAATTAGTTTTTCACCTTCTAACTTGCGACTTTCCGATTTCGGGTTACTGCACAAACTTCTTGAATGCCAGTGTCACGTTGTGGCCGCCAAACCCAAAGGAATTCGACAGCGCCACATCAACTTTTAGATCGCGACTTGTATGGGGAACATAATCTAAATCGCACTCAGGATCGGGATTTTCTAGATTGATTGTCGGCGGGACTTTATCGTTGGCGATCGCCATTACCGTCGCCACCGCCTCAATTCCCCCGGAACCGCCCAAAAGATGGCCTGTCATGGACTTGGTAGAACTAATTGCTACTTTGTAAGCGCTTTCTCCCAAAACCTTCTTAATTGCCTTGGTTTCCGTAGAATCGTTGGGAAGCGTGCTCGTGCCGTGAGCGTTGATATAGCTCACTCGATCCGGCGTCAAACCCGCATCCTTGAGGGCTAAAGCGATCGCCCGCGATGCACCTTCGCCCCCCGGTACTGGGGATGTCATGTGGTACGCATCGCAGGTTAAACCGTAGCCGACGATTTCTGCGTAAATTCGGGCGCCTCGTGCCAAAGCGTGTTCCATTTCTTCTAAAAGCAGAATCCCAGCACCTTCGCCGACGACAAAACCATCACGATCGCGATCGAACGGACGGCAAGCATGAGTCGGGTCATCATTGCGAGTCGAAAGCGCCCTCGCCGCAGCAAAACCCGCCACGCACAAAGGTGTCACCGCCGCTTCGGTACCGCCGCAAATCATGGCTTGGGCATAACCGCCCTGAACTAGGCGAAACGCATCGCCCACCGCGTTTGAGCCGGCAGCGCAGGCTGTCACCGTGCAAGAGTTCGGCCCCTTGGCGCCCGTTTGAATCGCCGTCAGGCCTGCGGCCATATTCGCAATCATCATCGGAATCATAAACGGGCTGCATCGATCGGGGCCGCGAGTCAGATAAATTTCTTGCTGGTCTTCTAAAACCTTCAGCCCGCCAATGCCGGTGCCAAGAATGACACCCACCTGTTCTGCGTTCAGGTCGTTAATCTCAAACTTCGCATCAGCCAGAGCTTGTTTGCTCGCTGATACCCCAAATTGAGCAAAGCGATCCATCCGCTTTGCTTCCTTGCGCTCTAAATACTCGTGAGGGTCGTAACCCTTCACCTCTCCAGCAATCCGGCAGTCGTGCCGCGACGCATCGAACAAGGTGATCGGGCCGATGCCATTCTTCCCGGCCAGCAACCCGTCCCAATATTCAGACAAGGTATTGCCGATCGGTGTAATCGCGCCGAGACCCGTGATAACAACGCGCTTACGCTCTAAATTTGTCATGATTTCAGTTTCAAAAAATTAAACACCCAGAACGCAGAACAAAAGAGGAGTTGTTAGTTTTTTAACTTCTCTCCTCTTAGGGGAAAAGACAGGTATTTTATGCTTTTGGAGCTGCAAGTTTGCTGCTGATGAAATCTACAGAAGCTTGAACCGTGGTAATTGCTTCGGCTGCTTCGTCGGGAATTTCAATATCAAACTCTTCTTCCAATGCCATTACCAGCTCTACTGTATCTAGGGAATCTGCTCCTAAATCGTTAGCAAAGTTGGCTTCGGGCTTGACTTCGGTGGGATCGACTTCTAGTTGATCGGCCACAATTTTCTTGACTCTAGCAAAAATGTCGTCTTGACTCATAAAAAACTCCAGTAAGTATAAAAACCCTGTGTCTTCAGACTAGGGATGAAACACGGCATTGGTTGCTGCGTATCTGATCTTATCCGAAAGGGGGATCTTCGGGAGAAAGGGTTGCCGCTTTTCTAACTGACCCTTTGTGTAGGGAGTGGGCCGTGGTCAACTTAAGGACTGTTGGGACTCCTCGAAACCGGGTTTTTCACCGAATCTGCGGTCTACAACGAAGTATTTTTCTCCGTCAAACCCGGTTTATGGGCCCAAAATCGTTTTTTTGGTCTTAGGTTCATCCGTCGCAAACAGCCCCTAGGGCGCCGGTACAGTTATTATGTAGGGCGAAGGATGAGGGTGACAGTAGATCGCGATCGCCAACCATTTTTTTGTCCTCATGCGAGAGCCCTGCCAAGGTCTACATCAACATACTATGTCGCTTGTGTCAACCTTTAATACTGAACCGACGCCCTAGAACTCATCCAACCAGTTCTATATGATCGGTGTGCATGGGCCTTATGCCAGCCATGTCAAGGTGCTACCGACACATTTACGCGATCCTAGCTGTTGGCGATCGATAATAAACAAGATTTATTGTTGATCTGGATTGAAAACAATCAGATTGAACGATCGTCTGAAACGAAATTTCAACCGTTTGAAGGCTTTCTTCACCACCTTGACAGGGCTAGCCTTGTTATGAATTCGCTGATTAATGAGTTGCCATTGCAGCATCCAAGCGAAGTGCGATCGTCTCATCTTTTTCTAATCTCATCTTCCAACGCTTGCTTCTTTTTTTCTTTGCTAGCATGGGCTGAAGGTCTTGCCTTTTGGGAACCGACTGATTCTAATTCCTCTTTCTTTACACCAGGCTCGGTTTTCCGTTGTATGCACCAATATCTTTTGTCCATCTGCTCCAGGGCGTTGTTAGATATCGCCGCTATTCACGTGATGTTGATATGCACGCTGGGATTCTAATTTCCCAACCAGTTTCTATGGAATCTGGATTATTGGTCAGAGAAGGATACTTATCACTGTTTACTGACGCAATTTCTTGTGCTGAAGTATTGAAACGAGCAGCAATTTTACTTAGAGTATCACCTCGCTGAATTTTATACAAAGTATCTAGTTTACTAAGTGATTGTCTTACCTTCCAGGCATTGACTAGATCGCCTTGTGAACGATAAAGTTCCTCTGCTATATTATAATCCTTGACAGCCTCTACCTGATTGCCAAATAAGTAGCATTGAAGCTCTCCTCGACTATAGTAAGTAGGAGCATACTGCTGATTTAATTGATATGCTTTTTGATATTCTGCCAGCGCAGCTTGTTTATCATTTTTTCTTCGATAAACATCACCACGTCCTACATAAGCAGGTGCATATTTAGGATCTTTTTGACGTGCATTGTTGAATTCCGTGAAAGCTTTATCAATCTCTCTAATTACAAGATATACCCTACCTTTACCAACATATGCAGGTGCATAAGAACTGTTAAAATCTAAAGCTCTATTAAAATCTTCAAGTGCTAAATTATATTCTTCAATATTAAAATAAGCATTAGCTCGATTTATCAGAAACTCTACATCTCCTGGTTTTTGCTTAATTTTTTCTGTGAGATCAGAGATTATTTGCTTGTTTTGATATTCAATAAACTTAAAACTGTTATCCCAGCGCGATGCTCGATTTGGGTAAGTGCAAGTTAAAGCAGAAGGCTGCCACTGACCAGTCATACTCCAATGTTCAAAGGAACACCAAGTCTCAATACTTTTATCAACTAGAGAGGTTACTCCCGGTGAAAAATCCAGCCAAGGGCGGATAAACCAAAATGGTAAAGTAATCAATGGTGTCAAATATAGGCTTTTTTTACCTACGATCCACTTCCGTTGAAAGGCACTTCTTTCAAAACTTTGACAGGCTTCTTTTGTTCGCTCAATAACTCTTAGTAATCCTTGAAGAAAATTCTCTATTTCCTGTAAAAAATCAGTAATACCATCACCAGACTTGTGTAAAAAAGGTTCAATCTTGTAGGAAAACCAAAATAGTCCATAAACAATTCTATACGCTAGCAAGAATATAAGCTGTAAAGCTCTGGCAATTAGCCAAGGAATCAAGCGTAATAATAAAAGTGGCAAGAAAAACATGAGAAGGGTTATAGTGACAAGTGCTTGCCACGGCATAGGCAAGTAGATTAGCCCCCCCCAAATGCTCCGCAAGATTAGGTGCAATAAGCTCATTACTCTAAAACCTAACTTTCTCTACATTTACAATTCATAGAAACTTATAACGAGTGTTCTAACTCGTCGGCACATCGTCAAAATTATCATCGTCATCGTCATCAGCTCGTGGTTGTAAGTCTTCGTTTGCTGCATTACCTTCCAAAGCAGCTTTTGGTGATTCGGTTAAACCCATTAATCGCCGTAAAACTCTTCTACCAGCTTCATCTAGTTGAGAGCCTTCGATTGCATCTTCTTCAATCATGATTTTTAGCAGATCCATATTGCTGCTTGATGCAAGTCGCTTTTGCTGATCGAGCCTATCAATAATACTGGCGATGTTTTCAGGATTTTGCGCTAGATAGGCAGCAAGTAGACTGGCTTCACCACCTCGTAGAAGTTTCTCATAATGCTCTTGATCCGCAGAAGAACGGATACGTTTTAATTTATCAAGCTCAATTTGGGCAATTTGGTCAGCTTGGGCAAGTCTAAATTGAGCCGCTTTGTCAGTTAATGATGCGGCTTCATTCAGTTCGGTTAGTGTTATTTGTTTGATAGTTCCGATCGCTGATGAGTCAATTTGCAATGAAGCTACCAGTTGAGGAACTCGCAATCCTAAGTCATCAAAGCAGCGTTCATCAACAACTCTTCGCCTCACACTTCTATTAATATCTTTTTCTGCCATCGCATTTTCTCGCAAATCATAATCACGAGAAATTTGTTTCATCTCATTAATGAGGCGTCCTTTTAAAACTGAAGCGACATCCTGTATCCCTGCCTTTACGATGATTTGTGCATCAGAAACAGAGCAGGTAATTTCTACTGTGGTTGGAAAGTCGAACCCAGAAGTTTTTGAAGGTAAGGAACAATCAATTTTTAGTACATATTCACCAACATCTATTTTGTATAAGAAATTATATCCCCCAAATTTAAATTTACTAAAAGAGATCGGTTTATCTGTGTGACTAATGACTAACAATTCACCGCCACTACGAGACAAGACGAGAACTGTATTGGGCGCAGGTACAGGAATCTCTTTAGTCAAAGACCAGCCTCGAACATCTTCTTGGCTTATAATTGGATTGAATGTTTCTTGCATAGTTTCTCTCCTTTACTGTGTTAATCCTTTTTGTTGTAAAAATGTCAGCATTGTTAGTGCATATGAATTTCCTCGATCTGCCCACCTCTTGAGATAGCCCTTAAGGCGGAGCCGTTCTTTTGAATTTCCATGTTTCATAATCCTAGTGATAATTTTTCCAAGAGGTTGCCTCAGTTCAGAATCTTTTTCTACAAAATTAAACCAGGACTCTAGCTCTTCGATCACCAAAGAACGAGTCAGTTTAAGATTTAGAG
The DNA here is from genome assembly GCF_020738035.1 of Microcoleus sp. PH2017_28_MFU_U_A. NCBI lineage: Bacteria > Bacillati > Cyanobacteriota > Cyanophyceae > Oscillatoriales > Microcoleaceae > Microcoleus > Microcoleus sp. PH2017_28_MFU_U_A. The sequence goes on along the minus strand of NZ_JAEQCX010000071.1, from coordinate 56,289 downwards.
AAGATCTGATAAGCGACGAAACTGTTTGTGAAATTTTCTCATCTGTCTTGGCCAACCAAAATAGTGTTGGCAATTTTTTGTAAATGAAATTATCTACTGAAGTCTCTGATGTTTTCATAATGCCCCAAGTAACAAAAGCAGCCATTTCATGAGACGATTCTTTTCTGTCATACCTTAGCCATGTCTCAAGATGTTTTAAGATAATCAATCGATTATCAGGAATAGATTCACTCATTTCAAAAAGCATAACTATGCCTTCTAAAATATCTGAAAAAAGACTAACATCATTTGATTTTATAATCTTCTGAAACTTCTCAAAAGCATCATCTGGAAATTTCAAGCCAACGTAAAGACTATAAGCTTCTATGGACGTTTGTCTTAGGTTAGGCGAGTTTTTTAATGTACTCCAATGTGATAGTAGATTTCGTGCTTGTTGGGGAGAATTTTCATCATCGCCTAATGCAGTCATACTCAAAGATAATGCTGCTAACGAACGCTGTGAAGGGTTGTCAGTTTTTGCCCAGGGAATAAAAACCATTTCACGCACTAGGTCAAATCGATATTTGCAAGACTCACGGAGTGCATCAGCAAGATGAACTTTCGTTAGAGAACCTTGTGTTGTACCAAGTTCTACCAAACAACCAAGAATTATCTGCCAGTAATAGTCTTCTTCCTGCCAAATATACCTTAATAAAGCACCTTGAAAATTTGGGTCATTGAACAGGTAAATCTCAAATGAGTTGCGCCCAAACTCTGTATTTTCATGGCTATCTTCAGTATAAGCAAAGACTATCCTCAGTCGTTTTTTAAACCCTAGCATTTTAAATTTGAGGGTTTCATCATCTACTTCTTGAGTATCTTTGCCTGATTCTGAACGCATTTTAGACTCTAGTTTATCGCTCAGAGCGGTAATAGATTTGCAATCACTTCCGTTCAAAAACGCCATCGCTATCATTAGAGAACGATGATGCATCGCTGGATAATTCTCAAACCAACGCTCTACCCTTTCGGGCAAAGGTATTGCACCATAATCAAAATCATCTAAAATTGCAGGATCGCGATCGGAAGCTCCCTCTGAATTACTCTTACTATCATTATATTGGCTACCACCAACAAACTGCCCACTACTGTTGTAAAAACTTCCATCGATATGTGTACCACCAGTTTGGAAGTTAATAGTGCCTACTGAACCACCTTGTTTTATGAACTCGCTGACAAATCTTTTTGCAAAGTTTTGAAACTGCTGTTGAGATTCATCAACCTTATTCTCACTAGATGACTCCTTCTTTACAAATGATTGAAAGATTTTTTCACGCTCATCATCAGAAGGTTTTTCTTTTTTTTCAACATTTGCAGGTTCCTGTTTGGGTTGTTCAGGGGATAGATTTTCCTCATTGACATCGCCTGGAGGTGTGGCAATAGACATGGCGCTTTAAAGAAATCCGGCAGGTATGAACATAGCAGTTAACTTAGCAGGGTTAGAAATTTTACTTATTACCTGCATTGTGTTGATCGCCACCAACAAAAGTTCCGCCAGGATTGTGGAAGTCTCCTCGAACAGTAACTCCACCACTCTGGAGATTAACTGATTTATCTACTGCGCGCTCATGTTCTGAATCTTTCTCTTGCATTAGCTTCAGCAACTCTTGAGTCAGTTCTGGATTTCCTTCGAGAATATCTCTGATTTGACTAATTAACGCAAACTGCGAAATCTCATCTGGACGCTGTATTACATTAGTGACGGCCTCCTGGGCTGCTCCTTTCTGCTCAACTTGAGGGCTGAGTTTTGTCCAAACATTCTTAGCTTTGTCCCAACTGGATTTTCCTAGAGCTTTTACAGCGTCAGCACTAACCCCCTCAGCAACTTTCTCACCAATTTTCATGAGGAAGGGTAATGCAGGACATAGTAAGCTAACAAGGAGCTTTGCAAGTTCTGTAGCATCTGGCATATTAAGTTATCCTGGGTAGTTTAATGGTTAGCCTTCTGATTAGGCTGCTGGCTGCTGTATCTACGTAATTTCCGGCAAATTTGACATAAATTCGTGACAATATCGTCAAGATAGGATATCTTACCTAACGATCTAAATAAAATACACATGGTATGAGACAGCACAGAAGGTCATGAAAACTTAACTTTGGATGCAAACAAAGAGTTTCCAACTACTGCCCCATTGATAACCCTGAAGTCTAACTATGTATGATTCCGTAGGTAGGGTGTAATTTATGCCTATGAAAATATTATGCACCTATTTTTCTTTTTATGTCAAGCACTACTTAGTCTTATCGTCCTTCTGAATTTCCATGCAATACTCCGGACAGTTTTTTGAACTATTCTATAAGGCTTTCAGAGCTTGCAGTTTAAGGCTTGAGCCTTTTATTCAAAGTTAGCTTGAGCCCTAACTTTGAATAAAAAGATCCCACCCACGGCGGGATATGGGTTTGAGCCTCAAAACCTGCCTAAATTCTGTCCGGAGTATTGTCAACACGCTCTGGGGTAGATAATGTTGGTCAATAGCTAGCCGCCTCAACGATTGACTCATAATTGTTTAAAACTAGGTAAGGATATAAAGAACCGAAACGAAGCAGGAAGCATCCCAACTTCGTTAGCGCAGCCCGCCCCTACGGGGGCTGCGCCAACGAAGAGGATCGCCCTCCTGTCTTTTTCCTTGCCTTGTGTCCCCAGCAGAAACAATTATGTCATCCCCAAATCTCAAATATGCTTACTTTCCGGGTTGCGTCGCCCAAGGGGCCGCCCGCGAACTTTACCTGTCCACTCAAGCCCTGACTCAAGCCTTGGGGATTGAACTGGTGGAACTCAAAAAGGCTTCCTGCTGCGGTTCTGGCACTTTTAAGGAAGATTCGCAGTTGCTGGAAGATACTGTCAACGCCCGCAATATTGCTTTGGCTGAGCAACTGAATCTGCCCTTACTCACACATTGCAGCACTTGTCAAGGGGTAATCGGTCATGTGGACGATCGCCTCAAGCAATCCCAAAAAACCGATCCCAACTACGTAGAAAAAGTCAACGGTTTGCTGGAAAAACAAGGCTGTTCGCCTTACAAAGGCAGTACCGAAGTGAAACATCTCCTCTGGGCGATCGTTGCCGATTACGGTTTGGAGGAAGTTCAAAAGCGAGTCACTCGCAAGCTTTCGGGTTTGAAGTGCGCGGCTTTTTACGGATGTTACCTGCTGCGAGCTCAGGATAAGTTGCTTTACGATGACCCGCACCAACCCGAATCGATGGAAAATGTGTTTCGGGCGATCGGGGCAACTCCGGTTTATTATCGCGGAAGGACGCAGTGTTGCGGGTGGCCTCTGGCGAGTTATGCCACTAACCAATCTTTTCAGATGGCCGGCAAACATATTGTAGATGCGCTTGACAATGGTGCTGATTGCATGGTGACTCCTTGTCCGCTTTGTCATTTAAATTTGGATTCGCGGCAGCCGGAGGTGGAAAAAGTAATCGGGCGAAAATTGGGTTTGCCTGTGCTGCATCTGCCACAATTGATGGCTTTGGCTTTGGGTGTGGAGCCCAAAAAACTGGGACTCGATCGGCATATTGTTTCAACTAAGCCCGTGTTAGAAAAATTAGGCTTTTAGTTTTTCTAAAGTTCGTAGTCAGGACTTCAGTCCTTTCTAACTCGGATAGGACTAAAGTCCTGACTACGAACCTACGATCGACTGTGAAGTTTTGTCGCTTTTTCGCGAAGTGCTTCCAAGCACTGCGGTAGACTAACCTTTAATTCTCTGTGCAGGCATAAGCGGTGGTACCTCGCCGTCAAATCTTTTAACTCGCAGAGCCCGCAAATTTTTAGTGACTCGTTGGGAGCCTTTATTCAATGTCTCATTCAGTCAAAATCTACGATACCTGCATCGGCTGCACTCAATGCGTCCGCGCTTGTCCGACTGACGTTTTGGAGATGGTACCCTGGGATGGCTGCAAAGCGGCTCAGATTGCCTCGTCTCCCCGCACAGAAGACTGTGTCGGTTGCAAACGTTGCGAAACAGCTTGTCCTACCGATTTTCTGAGCATCCGGGTTTACCTGGGAGCAGAAACCACTCGCAGTATGGGTCTAGCTTACTAAATATCGATCGAACTGTCGATCGAGTTACGGGCACAGGAGAGGGGGCGATTAAATTGCCCCCTCTCTTTTTGTCGCGGAATCTGCATTCTGCGACAGGAAGAAGGTAATACAATTTGGGATTTGGGATTTGGGATTTTCGACGATCGGCAACAAACGGACACAAGCCCCCGACGCGAGTGTCAGGATCAAAAGCAAAATATTAGATCTGAGATCTTGCACCATTCTCAATTAGCCGTAGGGGCGGGTTCGCCAGTAGCCTTAAAGGTAGCAAACAGGTTCTATAAACCCGCCCGACCCCACGAAAAATCCTCTTATTGACAAGGCGTGCAAGATCTCAGTTAGATCCTAGTTCCAGCTTCCAAATTCAAAGTTGCAAGTCAAATCTAAAATCTACAATCTAAAATCGACTGAGTATCATGGTTGGGATCTTCCCTACAGTTGCATTCTTTTTTGCAACTGGTGTAAAAATGATAAAAATTGGGTTTTATCGCGATCGCTAAGCAGGAGAATTACCTTAAATGTGCGGAATCGTTGGTTATATCGGCACGCAAGCAGCAAGCGAGATTTTGCTATCAGGATTGGAGAAACTGGAATACCGGGGTTACGATTCATCAGGCCTCGCTACCATCTCCGAAGGAAAAATTACCTGCATCCGAGCAAAAGGCAAATTGCACAACCTCCGGGAAAAGCTAGCAGAGATAGACTCTCCCGCTCCCATCGGCATCGGGCACACCCGCTGGGCAACTCACGGCAAACCAGAAGAATATAACGCTCACCCTCACCTAGATAATAGCGGGCGAATTGCCGTAGTTCAAAATGGAATTGTCGAAAATTATCGCGAGTTGCGCGAAGAATTGAAAGCCAAGGGACATAAATTTGTCTCGGATACGGATACAGAAGTTATCCCTCATTTAATAGCTGAAATTTTCCAAGAAGGAAGAAGGAAGAAGGAAGAAGGAAGAAGGAAGAAGGAAGAAGGACAAGATCCAACAGCAGAGGAAATTACTGAGTTGTCGTTTTTGGATGTGGTTTCAAAGGCGGTGAATCGGCTAGAAGGAGCTTTTGCGATCGCCACGATTTGTGCAGATTTTCCAGACGAAATAATTGTCGCCAGACAGCAAGCTCCTTTGGTGATTGGCTTTGGTGCAGGTGAATTTTTCTGTGCTTCCGACACGCCAGCGTTAATATCTCACACCCGTGCTGTTTTGTCCCTCGAAAATGGCGAATTAGCAAGACTAACTCCGATGGGAGTAGAAGTTTATAGCTTTGCAGGACAAAGGCTGAAAAAAACTCCGCGCATCCTCGGCTGGAATCCGGTTTCTGTCGAGAAACAGGGCTTCAAGCACTTCATGCACAAGGAAATTTACGAACAGCCGGCCGTAGTGCGAGCTTGTTTGGAGACTTATTTAGACAGCGATTGGCAGCCCGGAAATCCAGGCTCTCCCATCAATCTCAACTTGCCACCAGAACTTTGCGCCGATGTCGAGCAAATTTCCATTCTCGCCTGCGGAACGAGCTGGCACGCCTCGCTAATTGGCAAATATTTGTTGGAACAGTTAGCTAATATTCCCACGGCTGTGCAGTACGCTTCTGAGTACCGTTACGCGCCCGCACCGCTGACAGCAAATACTTTAATTATTGGGGTAACTCAGTCGGGAGAAACGGCGGATACGCTGGCTGCTTTGGGGATGGAACAGCAGCGTCGCGCGGCTTTTACCGATAAATTTCGATCGCGAATGTTGGGCATTACTAACAGGACTGAAAGCTCGATCGCCCACATGATGCCACACATCATCAACACCCACGCTGGTATAGAAATCGGGGTGGCGGCAACTAAAACTTTTGTCACTCAGTTGATGGCTTTCTATTTCTTAGCTTTGGATTTGGCGCACCAGCGGCAAACCATCAGCACCGAGAGATTGGCAGAAATTCTTGCGGGTTTGCGCCAGTTACCAGCCCAAATCGAGAAGTTTTTGGAGATTCAAGAACAGTATGTCGAGGAATTGTCGCACCAGTTTACAGAAACCCAAGATTTTATCTTTTTGGGGCGGGGAATTAACTTTCCGATTGCTTTGGAAGGGGCGCTGAAACTTAAGGAAATTAGTTACATTCATGCCGAAGGATATCCGGCGGGAGAGATGAAACACGGCCCGATCGCCCTTTTGGATGCTAAAGTGCCTGTAGTGGCGATCGCGATGCCCGGAAGCGTCTACGAAAAAGTCCTTTCCAACGCCCAGGAAGCCAAAGCCCGCGACGCCCGTTTAATTGGCGTTACGCCGAAGCATGGCGCGGCGGAAGCTGATATTTTTGACCACGTTTTGCCGGTGCCTTTGGTGGATGAATTGTTGTCGCCGATTGTGACAGTGATTCCGCTGCAATTGTTGGCTTATCACATTGCCGCGCGCCGAGGTTTGGATGTGGATCAGCCACGCAATTTGGCGAAGTCGGTGACGGTGGAATAATTGTTGACAGTTGACAGTTGACTGTTGACTGTTGACTGTTGTCAATTACCCGATGCCCGATTCCCGATGCCCGATGCCCGATGCCCGATGCCCGATTCCCTATTCCCTATTCCCTATTCCCGATTCCCTATTCCCGATTCCGCAAATCGCCGCCAACAACACCCAACTTATCGTATTAACCCGCAAATCAAACAGAGTTACATCTACAGTGTTAAACAGCGTACAGGCGGCGAAGGCTAATAAATAACTGAAGAAAATTAGGCGATCGGCATTTTCGACATCTTGACAAACCACCTGATTTGTGCTACTAGATATTGAATTTTGATTGAGAACTAAATTATTTTCTGGTACTTCGAGAGTTGCTATTTGCTCTTGTTTAATATCCACAGCAGAAACCTGCCAATTCGCCAACAGCAAAACACCTCTAGCCAAAACCCAGCCAACTAAACCAAATAACAAAAGCGTTGTTGGGAATCCCGTTTCCGCAGCCAACATCAGCATCAAACTGTGAGGATGACCCAGCCATTCGTGCATTCTATCTTGATAGAGAGGCGTAAAATTTCGCAGTCCCCAACCAGTCCAAGGACGCTGCTGAGCCATCGACCAAGCAAATTCCCATTGAGTAGTTCTCAAAGTAGCAGTCGGGCGATTTGGAAACATTTCATCCGTAAGTCTCGCCCAGAAAAAAGCCGGGATAATTATTCGTAAATATTGCCGCAGCGGTTCCGGGCCAAACGCCGACAAAAACACTGCACCCACCGCACTAAAAACCGCAGCTAATATTTTTTTATAACCCGCATAAAATGCAAAAGCCAAAACTGCCAAAACTGCCAATCCCCAAGCATTCCGAGAATTAGTAAAAATCAAAGCAACAGCATTTCCTACTACTGCAAAACTTAAAAATATGAATTGGGTATTGGGCATTGGGCATTGGGCATTGGGCATTGGGCATTGGGCATTGGGCATTGGGGATTGGGCATTGGGCATTGGTAATTGGTAATTGGGCAATTCTCCCCCTCTCCCCGTCTCCCCCTCTCCCCCTCTCCCCCTTTCCCCCTCTCCCTTCTTCCCTCTTCCTTCTTCCTTCTTCCTTCCTCGTTCTTCCATCCACAATCCGAGTGTTAAAATAAAAGCGATTGTTAAATAGCCGGCTAAAATATTAGCGTACATAAATACAGAAGCCATGCGGCCGGGGGGATTGCCTTTCGGTTCGAGTACCCAGCCAAAAATAGGCTGCAATTGATCGATGCCGCTCCAACCTAAAAATTGCTGTCCCAAACCTAAAATTATGACGGGAATTGCACTAATTGCTATTATCCAAGACAATTGTCTTAACTGAGCCGGAGTTTGAATTAAACTGCTGAAAACGGCAAACAATATAAAGAATGGCCAAAAATTGCACAAGCCTAAAACAGCCTCGATACGGTTGTTGGCAAAAATCGTCGTGATGACTAGCAGCACACTCAAAATTGCGAATCCTCGATTCAGCGGGCTGCGGCAGATTTGCCGGAACTTTTGCTGACAAGTGCCGGCCAATCCCAGGAATATTCCTAAAGCTCCCAAGATTGGAATTGTCGGAAAAATTAGCATCCCGATTTGAGCTAAATTCCAAGGGATTTGCAGGCGGCGATCGGGATGTTTTTGCAGGTAAGAATTGAGATTTTTTGCTGTCTGTTTTACAGCTAATTTCCACGTTTTTTTGATATTCACCCAAACTCCCAATTCTTCAATTCTTCACTCCAAAATCCAAAATCCAAAATCGCTACGCTAGTTCCCAAACGCATTCCGATCGCGTTAAGCGAATTTGAGCCAAGGCAAAAATGGTCGGGATAATGCGCCCGTAGTTCGTAGAAATCGATCGCCAACCCAAATCTGCTAAAAACCAAGTCCACATCACCGGGCCGAGCAATGAAAACACGCTCCGTGTCGCACCGTAACGAGCCGCAGTCACGGCCATCCCCCGCCGCGCCGTCTGAATTGCGACATAATTTTGAAACTGGGTTGCTGCGGTTGCAGTCCCTGCGATCGCTACTTGTGTGGCCATTTGATAGGTAGCAAAGTGCAGCGCAAATTGATTGGCCATCAATTTCAGCAACATGGGTTTTAAAATTGAACTAACGGCTAAAGCGCTGCCACCTTTGAACAGCAAACCGAGCGGGTCTTTTTCAGCAGAAATTGGCAACGGTTCAGAAAGTTTAGCATCGACAATTGCTCGCTGTACGCGGACTGTCAGGGCTTGCTGTTCGTCTTTCGGTAAACGCTTCCAGGTGCGGCCCATTAAATGCAGAAATACTTCTGCCTCTAAGTCGGTGGTTGACAACTGTTTGGGATAAGGGATTTTGAGATAGCGGCAAACTTGAATTAGTGCTTGTCTGTAGGTTACTTGTTCGGTTCGCCCTCTCAGTACCGTCAACCCGTCGGCGGCAAGATACCGAAACCTTTGTTCTACGGCGTCTAGCCATGCTTCGCGATCGCGGCTTTGTACGTCTAGGGGTGCGGGGGTTTGCACGTAATCTAAAGGGTTAAACTTGCGACTGAACAGAAGTTCGGTTAGTTGCTGCAATTCTTCTTCTGTTGTCAATTCTAGTGCTGCTCTGAGTTCGTCCAAGATTTTGCCCTCCCGTCATACTATTTTAGATTTTAGATTTTAGATTTTAGATTGTCGCTGAGTAGCGCGCTTTTGGAACTTGCCGATCGCTACATTTTTTTAACTAATCTTACCTGTCGATTATTTTACTACCTGGCGGAGGGCGATGGCTTACGCCCCGCTACGGCTTTGGGCTTTTATGTTCGTGGTGCAGAGCATCTTTTGCCCCGCAGCCTTTATGCTGATTGGTAAATCAAAAATACCTCACAATTTATACGTATGTTCGATGTTGTGGCGATCGGTGCGGGGATGGCAGGGCTGATTTGTGCTCGACAGTTGCGTCTGGCTGGCTATTCTGTGGCGGTTGTTGAGAAATCTCGCGGCCCCGGCGGACGAGTCGCTACTCGTCGCGTGCAGGGGACTAGAGCCGATCACGGGGCCCGCTATTTGGAGCCGCAGGGGGATGCGGTGCAGGCGTTAATTGATGTTTTGGTCGATCGCCAGATCCTGAAACTTTGGACGGATAGCGTGGGAGAATTTCGAGAAGGAGAAATATCTTCGATTCCCAGTTCTTGTTATGTCGCACCGGCTGGGATGAATGCTGTCGGTAAGTATATCGCAGAGGGTTTAGACATTTGGTACGGCCGCCGAGTCAAAGCGATTTCTCGTACTGAGAGTGAAATGTGGCATCTTTCTCTGGAAGTTACCGACGACAATTTAGATCTACCTCAAGAATTGATTGCTAAGGCTGTGGTGGTGGCAATTCCTGCTCCTCAAGCTTTAATGTTTTTGGATACAGAACTTGGTTTTTCCTCTAATTTTCTTGACAAATTGCGCTCTGTAGAATACGACGCTTGCATTACAGTTATGGCTGGCTATTCTGCGGAACGAAATTCTGATTTGAGCAATCTAAATCCGCAGTGGAAATCGGTTTCTTTTCCCGATGATTCTGATTTAAGTTGGATTGGGCTCGACAGCAGCAAGCGGCTCGACGATCCGCAACAGCCTGTGTTTGTAGTTCACAGCAGCGCCAATTTTGCCGATCGCCATCTAGAATCTACCGATTTGCCAACAATCGGTCAGCAATTGCTCGATCGCGCTTCTGAACATTTAATGCCTTGGCTCAAGCAGCCGGAATGGTTGCAGGTTCACCGCTGGCGCTATGCTTTTTGTCGGAATCCTTTACCTGTTTCTTGTTTGGTGGCGGAAGAAACTTTGCCGTTGGTTTGTGCGGGGGATTTGTGCGGGGAAGGTCAAATTGAAGCTGCTTTGCGATCGGGAGTTGCGGCGGCTAATTGGGTTGATTCTCAGTTGGATAGTTTGCCGTTAAATTCCAGTCTAAATTGGTAATTAAGACTACAATTAAGGTGCGGCTGGGAGGAAAATCTAAGTTAAGCTTGATGTTAGGTTGGGTTCTGTAGTGAAGATTTACAGCAAAGCAAGTGGTTGAGATTAAACTAATCCAGCAACATCAAATTGAACAAGCCAAGCAAGTAGTCATTGCGGTATGTATAGAAATTTGGCAGGGCGTATTAACCAAGGATGAGTTGAGTCGCTATGATTCAATGTCTGATATTGAGAATGTACGATCGCACTATTTCGACAATAACGGCACTTTTTTGGTATTAGTTGATGGTGAGCAGGTTGTAGGCACTGGAGGCATCCGAAAACTTGATGATGAAATCTGCTAACTTAAGCGGATGTGGTTTCTCAAAGAGTATCGAGGACAGGGGTTAGGCTGGAAAATGGCTCAAATACTCTTTGATTTCGCAAAGCAGGCAGGTTATTGGAAGATTAGGCTTGACCTAGCAAACGAAGAGCGACAACCAGAGGCACTCAAACTTTATAGGAAGCTTGGCTTTTATCCAATTGAGAGATACAACGATAGTCCATGCCTTGTATTTATGGAGAAGTTGTTGCAATAGATTTCTGGCAAAAAGATAGTCCCTAACAGGCAGGATGCCTGTTCCACAATAATTATGCCAGAGGTCTAATAGTAGGGACAAAGAAGCAGAGCTTTATCTCAAACGCTGCACCTCCTCCACCGACACAGAAAGCGCCTGGGCAACTTGTTCGAGACTCAAACCCATTCCCAACAGTTGGGGGATAGCATCTCGTTGTGTTTGCTCCGCGCGATCGGCCCGTTGACTCTCAGCTTCCGCCCGTTGACTCTCAGCTTCCGCCCGCTGACTCTCAGCTTCCGCCCGCTGGCGTTCCTGTTCGGTATGGAGGCGTTCGAGTCGAGCTTGCTCGCTTCCGGTGAGCAACAAATTTCCCTGGTTATCCCACCAGCGCAACCACCGCTGTGTCTGATTTTGATAGCTGCCTTCCCATAGGCCTAATTCTATGCCCATACGGTCGATCGGGTAATGTCCGCGATCGTTCGGTTCCAATCGGCAATAGCAACCATTCACCCAGTTGTAGACTTCCAGTTGGCTGGTTTTAATTACATAAATGGCGTAGTAGGGAATGCGGATAATCTGTTCGTATACCCAAAACTTCCCTGGTTTCTGAGTAGTACCTTCTGGTAAACGGGATAAAGGCGTGTTGTCTCGCTCTTCGGAACCATTCCCACTGGCAAACTCGATCGCAATTATTGGCACCATATACTCGCGCCAAATCACGTAAGAGCGACGAATTTCGCCGTCCACGAGGGGCCCAACGTTGGGGACGTAGAACCAGTCAGGCGCTTCGGCACCCTTTTCTGGTGGGTCGGTTTCGCGCCAGTAGATGCCACAATCTTGCCCGATCGCATATTGTCCGTCGGGGTGAAGCCTTTGCAGTGTGATTTCTAGGGAGTCTGTGAGCAAGATGCTTTGGGGATGCTCTTGGAAATTTTTCACAAAAGTGCCATCAGATTCGGGGAGTTGCGTGTGATCCGGGAAGGCGGGGGGTAAGCCTGTCGTACTGAGACTTTGGGTCATGACTGGTACGCGATCGACCTAGCGATCGGACTGATGCTCTATTACCACAGCATAGCGATTGTCGATCGATTTGTGCAGAGGAAGAAGGCAATTAAAGCAATGATTTTAGCAATATAACATCCGGTGGAACCGGGCGTGGTTGCTACTTCTTCGTTATTCATTCAGCTATTGCTCTAAAAAATAGATCGAATGATATCAAATCCGCTCTTCATCGGAATCATATAAACGGAGGACACCGCGAGTGCCTTAGTCCCTACAATTGATCGCGGTAGGGAAACGGCATCTTGAGTGTCCTCTATATCATTCCGGCGCAGCCGGAATTGATATGACTTACAAAAACCTGGGAAATGGTGTAAATTGCCACTTTCCCCATTTTTTATTTTTGTGCTGTCTCCTGCTTTTTCAAAGCTTGTTCTTGCATCTGCAATAACTCTGGAACTGTTACAAATTTGTACCCTTCTTTTCTCAGTTTAGCAATAATATCCGGCAAAGCTTGTACAGTCCTCGATCGATTGCCACCGCCGTCGTGCATCAACACAATGCCGCCAGAATTTGCCTGCCGCATCACGTTGTCCATCAACGATTGCGTCGCAGTCCGCCAATCTAAAGAATCAGCAGACCACATGATAACTGCATAATTTTTCTTCTGTGCGTAGGCTGCCAAGCCATTGTTTAAAATGCCTCCTGGCGGCCGAAACAGTGATGTTTTTACCCCCGTCACTTCCTCAATTAATGATGACGTGCGATCGATCTCGCGAGCCGCACCGTCTTCGTTATATTTAATGTATTGGTGGTTCCAAGTGTGGTTGCCGATCGCGTGGCCGGCTGACGCAACTTGTTTGCCAAGTTCGGGATATGTTTGCAGGTATCTTCCTACCCAAAAAAATGTAGCCTTAATATTGTTTTTCTTGAGAATCTCTAGGATTTGTCTAGTAGTTGTCGGCCAGGGCCCGTCATCAAATGTCAGGGCGATCGCCTTGTGCTGCTGGTCCAGTTTTGCCTGACGCAGCATGGTACCTTTAAACTGGGATGGTAGGGATGATTGAAAACGAGTTTCCTGCTGTTGAGCTAGAGCTTTTTGGGAAACTTCAACTCGATGGGCGATCGCTCCTGCGATCCCACTAACATTAGATATCAGTTTTGGTTCTGGCGAGGATACTGCCAAGACTTGTGGCTGCATCGGTGGCGCTGGTTGATTGGCCCGCAAGTTCATTGGTAACGTCACACCCAGCAAAAAACTGCCTGCGGCGGCCAGAAAAGCAACGATTAATTTTTTTTGCCGCCTCAAAAGCCGTTTCATATTTGTCACGTCATTATCTCCTTCACACCTTGGAAAATTAATTCTAGATTTTATTTTGATATCAAGTTAATCCACTCAGGACGATCGTATTAAATGCGATTGTCATAGAAATGTTACTGCAAATGACCGATCGCGGGGAAGTCCGGCAGGATTAACAAGTTTAAGAATTTTCACCGAGAGTTCCCCTAACCGATCAAAACGGGGAATAGTGGCAATCTTCCGGAAGGTAGTTAAATCCCGTTAATTGCACGTTCTATTCTATATAGTTAGGGGCTCAGACCCAAAAAGCCGGGCCGCTAACTGACACTACGGGCCGATCGCCCGCCCCAGCGTCTTCAAATTAACTTTTAGGGCCGATTCTTTCTTGATACAAGCCGACAATCCGATCGATAACTTCGTCAACAGTCAGATTATCTGTTTGAATTTCCACAGCATCAGCAGCTTTCCGTAAAGGTGCTATCAGGCGAGTGCTGTCCTTGGAGTCCCGCAGAGCGATGTCTTGTTCTAACTGGGCCAAACTAATATTAGCCCGATCGGCGTCTTTAAGTTCTAACATCCGCCGGCGCGATCGCTCTTGTACCGAAGCCGTCAAATAAATCTTCAATTCCGCATCGGGAAAAACATTAGTTCCTATATCGCGGCCTTCTGCCACAATCCCACCTTTTGTACCGCAGCGCCGCTGTTCATCTACTAGAAACTGGCGCACAGCGGGAATTGCCGCCATTTCCGAGACGCGAGATGTCACTTCCAAACTGCGAATTGCCTCGGTTATGTCTTCGCCGTTAATCTTCAGCATGAAAGATGCGGGATCGAGATTGTATTCCAAATAGCTGTAACTAATTAATTCGGCGATCGCACATTCGTCGGACATCGGCGTGTTTGTTTTCAAAGCCAGCCAAGTCAGCGCCCGGTACATCGCGCCGGTATCGAGATAAAACAAGCCCAAAGCTTTTGCTGCTTGGCGAGTTACCGTAGATTTGCCAGCCCCCGCCGGGCCATCGATCGCCACAATTGGCCTGCGGTTCCTGAGAATTATATTATCAATCAAGCGAGTAGAGCCAACTCTGGCTGCTACCGCTAAAAGTCCCGCTGTTTCCACCACCTCCAACGGCATCAGAGTGTCGGGATCGACGAGTTCGGCGTATTCGAGCTTAACTTCGGGTTCTCCAGCGACTTCGGCGCGCGCGGCAGCGAGTGTGGCGGCCCAGGTGCGGTCGCCTGAAGCAAAAGTTTTTGAGGCTTGTTCCAGCGCGCGGTAGAGGGCGCAGGCTTGCTGTTTTTGCTCTGTTGTTAAATACTGATTTCGAGAACTCATTGCTAGTCCAGACTCTTCGCGGACGATCGGGCAAGCAACAATCTCTACAGGCAAGTTAAAATCCCAGGCGAGCTTGCGGATAATTGCTAGCTGCTGGGCGTCTTTCTGACCAAAATAAGCTTTTGTCGGCTGCACCAAACTCAAAAGTTTGGTCACAATTGTCGCGACGCCCTGAAAATGACCGGGCCGAGACTTGCCGCACAACACCGATGTCATCGCGGGTGGCGGCACTACTTGAGTTAAGGATGAAAGTTGATTTTGTGTTTGGGCGGTTTTGTCGGTTGCTGTGCGATCGCCCCCTGGGTTCCCAAACATTTCTGTTGCTGGGGGAGCAAAAATGGCATCAACACCAGCTTGTTCGCACAGCAGCCGGTCTCGATCCAAATTTCGGGGATAATCTTGAAAATCTTCTGTCGGGCCAAATTGCAGCGGGTTGACAAAAATGCTGACTAGGACGATCGCATTGTCTTGTCTTGCCCGCTGGATCAAGCTGAGATGTCCGGCGTGCAAAGCTCCCATCGTCGGCACCAAACCGACTGTCACGTGAGGTGCAGCAGACTTTTGTGAATTTAAGTAGCAGCGAAGTGCTGCAATGCTAGTAAACAGTTGCACCGATACAATCTCCTGAAGGCATTCGGCAGAATGCAGAATTTATTTGTCTGAATTTGTTCGATCGGACATCTGGCACCAATGTTAGCAACTTGCCTCGCGTGCGAGTTCCACAACAAATAAACTATGGTGGGGCGCGAGACTATGGCGACGAGTGCAAGATGTCAGATACTTCAAGCCCGGACAAGTTTTATTCTAGTTTCTGCTTTCTACAGTTCGGATAACTTTTGTATTCTGCCTTACCAGAAAGAATTGGTTTAAAGCCGCAACCCTTGTAGGGAGAAATTAAAAGCAGACTATTCATTAGACTTCTTGCATAAGTCTTTGAGCGATGTCTTTGAGCGATCCTTCAACCGCAGATGTCAGACAGATAAACACAGATAAACGCAGATGATTTCAGGGTGTTTTCCGATTTTTGCAAGAGGTCTATTACTCCAATCCTCGGACTTCTAGGTAGAGGTCGCCCTCAAGCTGTCAACTGTCAACTGTCAACTGTCAACTGTCAACTGTCAACTGTCAACTGTCAACTGTCAACTGTCAACTGTCAACTGTCAACTGTTGTTTACTTTTTCGGTTCGATTACTTGGATTTCCACTCTCGCAACGCCGCTGCTCATCATTCCGAGCACGTTGGCTGCGCCGGCCGACAAGTCAATCAGCCGATCGCCCACGTAGGGGCCGCGATCGTTAATCCGAACGACGACGGAGCGGCCGTTGTCAAGATTTCGCACCATGACTAGAGTGCCGAAGGGCAAGTGGCGGTGTGCAGCAGTCAAGGCATTTTGGTTAAAACGCTCGCCGCTGGCGCTGAGGTTGCCATCAAATCCGGGGCCGTACCAGGAAGCCAAGCCGCTGAGCCGCACTTGAAGTGGGCCCAAAGATAGCACGGGGGCTTCTGGTTCGGGTTGGGGTTGGCCTGCGACTGCTTCCAAGGGTGGGGCGTTGCCCAGGAGTCGGCGGAGGCGATTGGTTACTTGCAGAGCATCTCGGCTGAAGTTGCTCGTGGTGTCGGGGAGGATGTTTTGAGCGTTGATGCTTACCAAATCCTCGCCGTTTGCCTGGATTATGTAGCGATCGCCTTTTTCCCACTTAACGGTAATGCTGTTGGGATCGATGTTGTTGCGGTTTAGCTGGTTGAGTCTTGCTGCTAAGCTAGATGCCCGCCACATTGGATCTGGTTCTTGATTGGTGGAATTGCTGGCAGTGTTTCCGGCTTTGGGATTTTCTTTTGTGCCGGCTACTTTTGACTGACTGCTACCACTGGCTTTGCGATCGCCAGTTTCTCCAATTTTGGTGTTGGTTTCCTGGCTTGGGTTCAGAAAGGTGATGACTGGAATGTTTCGCACGTAGACTGTCACTGCTTGTCGCCCCTCCAAGTCGTGGGGCTGAATTTTGACGATCGAGTCTTGGTCAATGTCAGCTCTTGCTTGGTACTGATACTGTCCAACTTTTTGTGCTTCGGCCCGAGTTGCGTTTAACTGCGGGGACGGTTGGGTGGCAATTACTTGCTGCTTGGAGCCCTGAGAGTCTGGCTTCAGAGCGTCTGTCGCTTGTGCGTGACAAGAAGAGGCCGTTCCTACCACAGGAACTAACAGGACAGCGAGTAAACCACCAACAAATTTTTCCTTCATACGTCCATTTTTGTGAAGAGCCATTGCCAACCGAGATTGGAGGATTGGCCATTTGGCGGCAGGCGTCAAGGATTTTTCTCGATCCCTTCGCTATTCCCCCGTGAGTCAAAGCAAAGTATCCGGGTGCGTTTTTGCTGTAATGCTTCAGCGAAAAAAAAATTTTGGCTGAAACTTCCCCGATCTTTGACAACTCAATACTCGATCTGCAATTTGTGTTTTGGTAACGAACTGCAACAGACTACCACAAACTTTTGCGCTTGGGGATCGCTGTTTCGATACATTTGAGCAATATTGCTCAAATTTTCTCAGAACTCTGTCTAATAAAGTCCTTTAATTGCAGTGGTTACAGCCATTTTCAGAATTCCAGAAATTTTTACAAAAATTTACAAAAAATTCGTGTATTTTATGGCTGCCGAAGGATTAGCCTGAAAAAATCTGTTTGTCAAGTATTAAATGTTGAGTTCGCCCCCAAATGGATACTTGCTGCGATCGCAAAATTTTATACTTCTGTTCGAGATCCCAGCTCCAGAGCTCGTTCAACCTTGGCGCTTACCTGGAAGCCTAAAATCCGCAATCGGCAATCCCCAATCCCCAATCCGCAATCGGCAATCCTCAATCCGCAATCGGCAATCCCCAATCCTCAATCCAAAATCCCCAATCCTCAATCCAAAATCCCCAATCCTCAATCCAAAATCCGCAATGCCCAATGCCCAATGCCCAATGCCCAATGCCCAATGCCCAATGCCCAATGCCCAATTCTCAATCCCCAATCCCCAATCCAAAATCCAAAATCCAAAATCGGCTGACTCTTGGGAATAAACTAAAACTTACAAATGGATTTGGGGGACTTATGGATTATCGAGCAGCAGGTGTGGATGTTGAGGCGGGCAGAGCTTTTGTCGATCGCATCAAAAATACAGTCAAAAGCACCCACCGATCGGGAGTTTTGGGCGGATTCGGCGGATTTAGCGGATTTTTCAGCGTCCCGGAGGGTTTAAAAGAGCCAGTGATGGTTTCGGGCACTGACGGCGTGGGAACTAAGTTGAAATTGGCCCACGATCTCGATCGGCACGACACGGTAGGTATCGACTTGGTGGCGATGTGCGTCAACGACGTGCTGACATCCGGCGCCGAGCCCCTCTTTTTTCTAGATTATTTAGCGACAGGAAAGTTAAACTCCGAACAATTAGCTGGGGTGGTGACAGGAATTGCTGACGGTTGCAAACAAGCGGGCTGTGCTTTGCTCGGAGGGGAAACCGCAGAAATGCCTGGTTTTTACCAAGCCGGCGAGTACGATTTGGCTGGTTTTTGCGTGGGAATTGTCGAAAAGAGCAAATTGCTTGACGCTTCCCAGGTACGGGTGGGAGATGTGGCTGTCGGGCTGGCTAGTTCCGGGGTGCACAGCAACGGTTTTAGTTTGGTGCGAAAAATTGCCGGCGATCTAGGTTTTGATTGGAATTCCCAACCGGAAAGATTGGGCGGTCAAAGTTTAGGAGAAGTGCTGCTGACTCCGACTACAATTTATGTGAAACCAGTCCTCGAAGCCCTTAAGAGCGGTTTAGAAATTCACGGTATGGCTCACATTACAGGCGGCGGTTTGCCGGAAAATTTGCCCCGCTGTTTGGGAGCCAATCAATCTGTGAAAATTGACTGCAATAGCTGGCCGAGTTTGCCAATTTTTGACTGGATTGCTGAGGCTGGCTCTGTGGCGACTGCCGATATGTTCAATACTTTTAATATGGGTATTGGCTTTGTGCTGTTGGTCGATCGCCGGGAAGTTGAGCAGGCTGTGAAGTGGTTTGAGTCTCAGGGAATTGGTGCTTTTGCGATCGGCGAAGTTATTGACGGTAGTGGAGAATTGGTAATGGGCGTCGATTAATTTTAGTTGCGTGAATTAAAAAAAATCGCCCTTTTTTTTCGGGTTAAATGCTTGACTCCTGGCAGCAAAGGAAGTACAATTAGATAATGGAAATAGTGGCAATTTTAAAATTTAACTTACCACTCCCATTATCTAAAATATACCACAGTAATTCTAGCCTAGTCAATAGGTAATACTTCTTTTTTAAGGCAAAATTTTTTAACAAGATTTATCGCATTAACTCTCATTATAATCAAGACAACCTAAAGGAGGTAATACTATGTTGACAAGCGATCTCAATGCTCTACTTGACCAACAAGCACTCCAACGCCAAGATTCCGAATGTCGCTATATTACCGATCGCATTAACTGGGAACAATACGAAACCTTACTCACCAGAAATGGGGATAGTTTGGCATATCGAGTCACATATTTAGATGGAGTCTTAGAAATTATCTCACCTTCCCGTCGCCATGAAAACAGAAAAACGCGGATTGGAGATCTTTTAGAAATCTACTTTTTAGAAGCAGATATCGACTATTTTCCCTTTGGTTCTACAACCCTGCGGCAAGAGGAAAAAAGAGGTGGGACGGAACCCGATGAAGCTTACTGCATTGGTACAGACAAAGAATTTCCCGATTTGGCAATTGAGGTTGTTGTTACCAGTGGTGGTCTGAATAAACTGGAAGTTTACAGAAGGTTAAATGTTAAAGAGGTTTGGTTTTGGCAAAATGAACGTTTTAGCCTCTACTACCTGCGAGAAGAGATTCCAGTTCAATTTGTCCAAACCTGCGGTTATGAGCAAATCTATCGGAGCGAAATTCTTCCTAATTTAGATATAGAATTATTGGCGGAATATGTCCGATATCCGAATTCCCTCGCAGCAGTTAAGGAATTTCGACAACGACTGATTTCTGGTTAAAACCAGAATAGATGCCGATCGAATGTAGCTATGACTCTTGATCAGCATAAGCTTGACGGCATACTCAAATTACTGCAAAAACCTTTTGTGCTAAGATTAAAGAGCTTAAACATTACTGATTAAGAGCCTTTAACTAAGATGTCTAAGGAATCAGTCATCACAGAACATATCGAAATTACGCCTGGGGTACTTGGTGGTAAGCCGTGCATTGCAGGCCATCGAATTGCTGTAGCGCACATCGCTGAAATGTATCTGAAAATGGGGATGTCTATAGAAGAAATCGCGGGCAAGTATGATTTGCAACTTGCCTCGGTTCATGCAGCAATGACCTATTATTACGATCGGAGAGAAGAAATCGATCGTCACACTGCTGAAAGTCGAGCTATGGTGGAAGAATTAAAGCGCAAGAGTCCACCATCTCCGTTACAAGAAAAATTGAGAGCAATTAGAGGTGAGTGAGCAAATTCGTTTTCATTGAGACGAACATATTGACTCTAACATTGCGCGCGGTTTGCGTCGTTACGGCATAGATATTACAACAACAGTTGATGCAGGATTGCGTACAAAAAGCGATGAGTCACACCTGGAATTTATTCGCTTTGAGCAGCGCGTGATAGTAACTCACGATGACGATTTTTTAATTATGGCAAGCGATACCACAGATTATCCGGGTATTGTCTATTGTCCTTCTAATTCTCGTTCTGTGGGCGAGATTATCCGTAGTTTGATTTTAATTTATGAAGTGTATGCACCTGAAGAAATGATCGGGAGGATTGAATATATTTGACATGATTGTAAGGCGATCGCACTTTTTGTTGTTTGGGGGAAAAGGGCGATCGCACTTTTGACAATTTGGGACATAACAGATAACTCATCTTCTACCCTATTTTTTTCATTTTGTGTTTCTTGATGCTATTGACTTCGCATTCTTCATTGCCAGAGCTAAATATTTATCAATTTGCTCAAACCGAGAAGAATTTAATAGTATATTTTCTGAGATAACTTCCTCGCTGTCATAGATAATTTCTAAATGTGCTGGCTTAGAAGAAGAATAGATAGGATATTGATAACGAACGTTAAGTTCACCATTATCTAAAGGTATTAACCACCTCCAATATATAGCTCCATCCCTTTTGGCTTCGAGTGTCTGTGCCGCAGGAAAGTTATTCAAAATCCATCCTCTATCTTCACTCCGTATTTTTTGCATAAAATCTGTGGCTACCTCCATCTGAGGTCTATGTTCAGAAGCACCTCTATAGAAATTTGCTTGACTTCTACGATGAGCAAATGCAGCTTCTTCGGCAATTTTCAAAATTTGCTCTAAAGGTGATGATCCTTTAATAATATGTACGGCAGAATCAGGGATTTCCGCAGAGCCTTGACTTCTGACAAATAAGTAGTAACGCTTCCGAAGTTCCGAGCCACACAAATCTGTAATCAATAGAGCAAAGAAATAGTCCAAATCATATTGACGGCTATTCACAGTTTCTGTATAACCCCTAATGTCACCTTGACTCAATTCTGCTAGTCCATTGCAGTGATGAGTATGCCAAGAACCCAGGTAATTAATATCTTGGTCAAATGTCTCCAACACGCGAAACATTGCTTCTTGATACTCACCATCTGGCATCAAGTGACCTACTGAGTTATTGACACGAGGCCCAGAGTCTATATAAGTTTCTACTCGGATTTTTATATGATTGCCATTTTGACTAATTTTTCCAATAAACTTTCCACCTTCCTCACGGTTAGAAACTGATACTGCATGACTTATTCTGGCAATGACAGTCTCAAAAATTTCAACTGATACGTCTAGATTAGAAGGCCTATAATCTGATCTACCTATTCCAAACCAAGATAAAACTCCCGACATATTAATCCTCCATTTGATGATTGACATTAGTGCAGTAGCATACTTTTTGAGGTTTTAAAAGCATTTGCTTTGCTTCAAAATGACTGCGGAATATTCCTGGGGCTGGTCTATTTCCATACACAATCCAGTTACTTTTTAATGTAGGCATGGACTGAGTTGACTCTCTAAGCAAAATAGAGAGAGCCATCCTAACTTGAATCAATGCAATCATTTGGATATCAATTGAGAGTCCTGATGCACGAAATTCTTTTTCATCAAGACCATAAATTCTACTTTCTTCATCTTCCGTAAGTCCCAAAACCTCGTCTGATAAGTCAAGTTGATTGAGTTCGGAGAAAAGTTGTAAACACTTGTAACAACCAGTCAGAGTTGGAATGTAGCCAAAAACTTCACCTCCTATGCCTGTCCGAAACACGGATGCTGTTACAAAAGGAACTTTTGCTGCCACACACTGGTCACTGACAAACTCTCTGACACTCTTTTTATCTGAACAAGAAAGAACGAGATCGGAGCGACGAACCGACTCAATAAAGTTCGGAGATTGCATCACATCCTCTGCAAAAGTTTTAACTTCTACATCAGGATTTCTGTCTTCTATCCACTCCTTTTGTATGTCTACTTTGAGTCGTCCTAAATCTTTACGCATTCTAGGATGCTTGACAAGATTTTCAGGTTCTAGAGTATCTGGATCGTAAAGTTCCCAAATCCGAATACCATTCATTACAAGGTGATCGCAAGCTGGTGTACCACCGCTACCTAAACCAACAACAGTGATCCGCTTATCTGAAAAAATCTCTGGATTAAGTAGATAGCTAATTCTATCAAACTCAAGTGAATAATTTTGATCTTTCATTAATGTGCTTGCTCTTTTCCTGGCCAATTTTTAGTACGTTGCCAAACATCATATTTGTTAACCCAGATTGCAGCCTTAGATACCATATATGCCAATGAATAGTTTGAAGTCCATTGCTCTGGCTTCATCACACATAAATTGCCACTCGAATACCTGTGAGGACAATCAGGTTCAATGGTTCTTTCAAGCAACTTAATCAATGGCATATTGTAAGGATAGTTTGAAGGAATTTCTATTCTAACTCGGTAATAGTTTTCGTCCGCTGTCTTTAAATACCCCTCTACAGCCTTGATAGAGCCTTTAGATGCTTTAAAATTAAACTGTGGATAGTAGCGCTTAATTTTCTCACTCTCAACAGCCATCCTATCTCTAGATAAATCATTTTCGAGAAATATAAGTCCACGATTAATCGCAATATTTGTCATTATTTATTATTGTTTAATAACTACTTTTGAGGTTAGGCAACTAATACTCACCTTTTGGATCGCGCAGTGCCACTCCTTTTGGAGATTGATTGGGTTCGAGTGGACGAACTACACCATCTGAATCGATTTCTACAAACTCATCTTCTTCTTGAGCGTTAAAGGCTCTTTCTGCCATATTTGCAATTGATCTGCCAACGCCTCTAGCAGCAGCACTAATTACTCCTTCCGTAATTCCATCGACTATATCGTCAAAATCATTTGGCATTTGATTAACCCGTGAAAAACAGCTTTAGCTACTCCTAACTTAGTCATTCGGGCAAAGGGAGCAATTAATCTTGACTTACTTACTTAAGTAACAAATTCTGAAGTTATTGCAAATTAGCAAGAACTCTAAAAGCTTACTCTGTCAAGCTAACGATTTCTCAATTCCTCTTTTACCCTGAATTTTTTTAACCGTACATAGCCTGAAAGCATGATTTAGCAAAGCTTTGGGTGGGTATAATGCCTTGTTAGTCCAAATAAGCTAAATCTGAGTAGCTAATACGATGATAAACTAGCTATACCCAGCTAGCAACTAGCCATAGCTATAAATTTTGGTTAGGCTCTAGCTATCAACTTACCACAATGCCCTGCGATGACATCTAACGACGATATTTTTGCCGATGCCGCGAATAACTGGGACTTGGAAAGGCTCTACAAAGCTATGGCAGAAGCCAAGTGGCAAGTATCTCCTCGTGCCAGAAAGGGACTCACAGAACGGGAAAAGCTTTTTTTGCGCGGTTTGCTGTGTGGCTACAGTCCGGCTGAAATAGCTAACCAAGTACATCAAAGTCGCAAGGGTGTTGAGGTCTATGTCTCTAAAACTTTATATCAATACTTTAAAAAAATTAAAGATGTGCCTAATGAAACAGTAGGCAACTGGAGAAATATTCCTAACTGGCTAGAGGAAGAAGGATATAAAACTAAGTCATCTGTTCAATCTGACTCAAGGAATTATTGGCCGAATGAGCTATTAGTAAAGATCGGAAATATATGTTTTGATACTAATACAGGAACAATTGATATCAACATTCGGGTATCACTTCCATCATTTTCAGAATACCAAAGAACAGAAGATATAGATTCAGACGATCGCCCCTATACAAACTAATCTAATTGAAGGGCGATCTGATTAATTCTATCATTGTGCTATAATCTGCCTAATCTGAGCTAACGCTTCTTCTCCTGGAATTGGCTCAACCATACCGCTTCGGATTTCATCGCGACGCTGCTTAGCTTCCGCAGTCCACAACTTTTGAACTGTTCCGTCTATATCAAATTCAAGACTCTCAACTAGCCTCTCTGCTAACTGCGCTCTCAACGCATTTGGCAAAGATAAAGCTTCTTTCATCAGTTGCTCGATCGATAGCATAATTACATCCCAAACTAAAATCCCTAAATAGTTAAGTTGAAAAAAGGAAGCACATTGTGCAATCTTGTTTGATTATAGCCGATCGCGCGATCGAGAGTAAAACAGCATTTTCCAAACACTCTAAGCAACTCCATAGCTCGTAAATGGTCTTGCATAGGGAGGCTGAAGCCCCAAAACAATATCCTCCCGCGCCACACCCATCAGCACTAACTCCTCAGCAATCAGTTCATCAGTTTGATTGCGTTGAATCCAGACTTTTTCATTGCGGATATCTAAGTGGATCGGGCAACTATAAATCCGATTATGACCGTCCCAACCTAAATCTAATATCTGATAATGGTCATGTTCGGTGTCAAATAATACCTGAATTTCAATGTCGCCATTGATGGGTTTAGTCTTACTATATTCCATCAGGAAAGTGCGAACAATCTGCCGATATTTAGCTAATCGATCCATTCTACAATCACCTCATTAGTAGGGTCGTATACCAACAACTTCAGATCGTACTCAGCGATCGCCCTTTCATCCGAAACAGCGATCGCTTTTATACAAAAACTGGGCGGACACGCACCATCCACTGCCCCTACATAAACCGATCGCGCCTCCGATCAATTTTCGCCAAAACAGCACCGGAAACATCCGCCAGAATGCTGATAATCCGATACAAAGCGACCGCACTCAAAATTATACCCACAGAAAAGCGATCGCCAAGCAGGGCGATCGCCGTTGCTTCAAATACTCCCATCCCCCCCGGCGCACCCGGTACAACCAAACCCACAACAAACGCCAAACCAAAAGCACCGAACAAGTTGGGAATATCGATAAAATTTACCGGATTTAAAGCCATTACCGTTAGCAAAAAACCGCTGCCCCGCAATCCGATAAAACAGATTTGTCCGATTAACGGCACTAAAGGATAGCGTTTAATTGGTAAATTATTTTGGCGCTCGGACTTGACACTAGATGTTTTTTTAGCTAGATTGGAGCTAGACTCTAAAGGCGAAATTAGTCGATCGCCCGCAGCATCCCCAACCTCTGAATTTTCCCCCTTGTTCTTGGATAACTTCAACCGCTCTACAAATAGGACGATCGGATTTAAAATTCGGGGATGAATGGCTATTAAAATAGCAGCACAGCCGACAATTCGCAAATAGCCATCGGCGCCCTCAAAACAAATCAACCCAATCAGCACGCCCGCAGAAGCCATCAGCAACGGTTCCAGCAAGACGCTGAGAGTAGCAGCTTTGGGCGCAATGCCTGCCTTTTTGGCCTCCAAGATGCGACCCCAAAAATGCCAAATATTCCCCGGTAAATACTTGGCAATATTAGTCTTGAGAAAAACTTGAATCGCCCAGGCGGCATTGACAGGTTGGCGGAATTCGCGCAAAATCAACATCCACACCCAGCCGACAAAAATTAGAGACAGTAACGTGATACCAACCGCGATCGCCAATAACGGAAAACTTTCGGCTCGAATTCGGATATTAGCGACTTCTTGCCAATGACTTACAAAAGCTTTGGCAATAAATAAAAACGTGCCGCCCAAAATCACATAGCGCAAATAAGGCTTTAAACGTGATTTGGCGAGGTTGAAAAAATTCTGAATTCGATGCAAGTGTTGTTTTCCCATTTTCCGATCCTGATTAATGAATTTGGGATGGTAGATTTATTAAGGACAATTTCATGTTTGAAATCTAAAATTTAGATCGATCGCAATTTAAGGAGTAAATTTTTATGGCCGGCCCGAGCCCTGACGGATTTTCCTATCTTTTAGATGATAGCGCCAATAGTTTCGCATTAACTCCGGGCTTTTTGACTCCTTATCGTAACGGACTTTTTGCCCTCGGAGGTAATGATTTTATTGTCGGTGCCTCGGATGCCGATCGCCTCAGCGGTGATAATGGTAACGACAGACTCCTCGGCGGTGGCAATTCCGATACTCTCTTCGGTGGTGTCGGGAATGACTTGCTTAACGGCGGTGCCGGCAATGACTTCCTATTTGGCGGTAAGGGCAGCGATACCTTGCAAGGAGGTAGGGGAGATGATAGCCTCAACGGCGGCAACGGTAGCGACGTTTTAATGGGCGATGGAGGCAAAGATACGCTGACAGGGGGTTTGGGCGCAGATACCTTTGTCCTTCGCAGCAACTCCCCAGTCTCTGATCCGGCTGTTGCAGACGCGATCGCTGACTTTAACAGTTTTGAGGATGCGATCGGACTAACTGACAATCTTACCGAAGCAGACCTCACTTTAGAAACAGTTTCCGGCACTCCCAATACAGTAATTAAAATTCGCCAATCCGGTGCTATTTTAGGCTTAGTCGCCAACACATCACCACAAAACCTCAGCGGTAAGTTCATCTCTGCAAATACCGTATTGGGCAACCAACTCAGCCAAGCCCGAGATTTAGGTGTTTTGAGCAGCACTCAAACCATCGCTGACTCGGTTAGCAACGCCCGCCCAGACAACCTTTATCGCTTTACTTTGCCTGCAAATAACGACTTTAAATTAACTGTCAGCGGTTTTAGTGCCGATGTTGACGTGGCTGTGATTAAAGATATTAACGGCGACAATTCTATTGACTTTACCGATATTATTGCTTCTGCTAAAGAACCCGGTTTATCGCCAGAGTCTATCGATCTCAAAAATTTGGCAGCCGGAACATACTTTGTCCGAGTTTATCAAAACCAAGGTAATACAAATTTTACCCTAAATTTATCTGCAACTCCTGCAACTATTGTTCCTGACAATCCCAGCAACTCACCGGGTTTTGACTCTCGTTTTGGGTTCGGTTTGGTGAATGCAGCGGCGGCAGTTGCTAAAGCTCAAGGTGTGCCAACTTTTCCTGATGTTCCCGACTTGGGCGGCGATGAGTGGGGCAGAGACTTAATTAAAGCTCCAGAAGTTTGGGCGAAGGGCTTGACTGGAGATGGCATTGTCGTAGCAGTTATCGACAGCGGCATTGACTACAATCACCCAGATTTAGCAGGGAATGTTTGGAGCAATGGGGGGGAAAATGGCGTTGATGCCACAGGTAGAAATAAAGCTAGCAACGGCGTAGATGATGATGGCAATGGCTTTGTAGATGATTTCCGGGGATGGGATTTTGCCAACAACGATAACGATCCAATGGATGATAACAATCATGGCACTCATATCTCGGGTTTAGTTGCGGCGAAAAAGGATGGGGTGGGAATAACTGGAACGGCTCCGACTGCCAAGATTATGCCTTTGAAAATACTCAACAGCACAGGAGTAGGCAAAATTAGGGATGAAATTAATGCGATTAATTATGCGGTGGCAAATGGGGCAAAGATAATTAATGTAAGTTTTGGCGGTCAACAGTTCAACGATCAAGAATTGAGCGCGATTCGAGCCGCAGAAGCTAAGGGCGTGGTGGTGATTTCGGCGGCAGGGAATGATGCTCGCCCGGATGTAGATTATCCGGGTAGGTTTGCAACTGAGGTAGGCATTACTGTCGGTGGAGTTAACCGGAATGGCTTGTTTACCGATTATTCTAACCGGGCGGGATCTAACACAATTAGTTATTTTGTCGCTCCGGGTGGCGACGGCGGCAGGGCTGATGCTGGGGACGTTTATTCAACGGTGTCGCTTTCTCAACCGGGGGTTCCCTATCGATATTTTGCGGGTACTTCCATGGGAGTGCCGCACGTATCCGGGGTGATAGCTTTGATGTTGCAAGCCAATCCCAGTCTGACTCCTGCTCAAATTAAGCAGATTCTGGCGGAAACGGCGAGTCGATCGGTTTAAACTCGATTCAGTTCGATCGTTCGGACTTCAGTCCTTCCTTGAAGTTTTACGAGGAAGGACTAAAGTCCGAGCGATCAAAATATCTCTTACAAAAGTCCTTTTAATTAAATTTGGGAACAGGCAAGATGCCCGTTCCACAGAAAAATAATTCTTGTGGAACGGGCATCTTGCCCGTTGCGTTTTAATTAAATTTGGGAACGGGCAAGATGCCTGTTCCACAGAAAAAATAATTCTTGTGGAACGGGCATCTTGCCCGTTGCGTTCCTCCAATCTTAATAATTGGCGGCGTAAATCAAGTCAAATTGACGGCACAGGGTGATGCAGCAGTAGCCTGGTCGATCGAATACTAACTCGTAATTCATCTCGCCATCTATTTTGGTAATCGGCTGCTTTAAGGGGATGCCGTGAATGTCGTATTGGCGGCGTTCTAAGGCACTCCAGTCGATAATTTTGATATCGATTTGGTTCTGCAACTCACTTGCGATCAGATACAGGTGCATCTTGTCTTGAACTTTCCCAGTCAGGGGAATTTTCATTAACACTGACTGAGTGACAAGGGGTTTTTGGTCGTTGGGATGCTTCTGAGTGTGGCAGTTGTTGAGTTCGATATCGTAAGGTTCTAGCTTAAATTTCTCTCCATTGGCGATCGAGGAAGAGTGCAAATCTTGCAGGCACTTTTCTAGATGAGGGATTAGCCCTAAATCTGGATCGCACAGCAGTCTGCGAATATTGGAGGTTTCAGTTACTGTCATTTTAGATTTTTGATGTTATGTTTGTGATTCTTAAATCATAGCTTACCGCAAAAAGTAATTATGTTCTATTATACTTGCGACATAGTTCCAAAAACCAGGTTTCTGGGCAGTATTTCCCGGCAAACCAGATTTTGATTAGTTAATGTTTTTATAGCCTTTCTCAGAAAGATGAGGTATGACTATAAATGGAGTTTTTTATGCGACCTCGCTTACTATATAATAAATATAAGAGGGCTCCCATCCCAACAACGTACCTCACTTTTTTGAGAACCGCTATAAATTATTTTTTGGTGAGTTTCCACAGATTGAGTTCGACATTACCGCCAACCGGATCTATTTGATAGTTTTGCTGTTCAATTGCCGATCGCAAATCTGAGGAAGGCCTGTATAAAAACAACTCGCCCAAACCGCTGGGAATTTTCGGAGGTTCTGGTTTTTTTCGTGCCAACTCTCGATTTGTGTAACAAGAAGTGTAACAGCGGGGTTGGATTAGCAGTTTGACTTTTGGTTGCAGGCGATAACTTAAAGGCATGATGTATGCGATATTCGCATCGCTGATAATTAAGGGATTGCTTGCAGAATTGACAGTCGCTGCGACTTCTAATTCCGCACGCAACCAACCGCTGCCTTTATTCCACCAACTATCGGCTTGAGAACTAACTCCACCGGAGATGATGCCTGCACAAAACAGTGCAACTATAACTATTTTCCACAGTCTTTGCAGTTTTGAGTTATCAAAATTGTTGCTAATTTTCACAGACAGCAGGTAAGCAACTGCTAGCTGAATTCCCACATAACAAGGAACTAAATATCGCGGATTTGCCGATCGCCTCCCGCCTTTAAGTATATCGGGCACTGCCAAAAATAAGGCAGTTGTGGCAATTAACAATAATATCAATAACCAAACCCGTTTTGGTGTTTGCCGGCATAGAAAATAAAGGGAATAGCCGACTAAAGCTAGAATCAGGATGCCAACGGGAATTACCAAGGCTAGTTGTGCGGCGTTGGCAGTCCCATCAGTGCCAATATCAAAAAATCCTATGCTGACTGCGCCCACCCACCTGCTGACTAATCTGAAGAGATTTGTTTGTTCTGCCCATACTGTGGTACTTCTAACTTGATTGAAGTTTTCGACAATATTTACGAGGGAAGGCATGAAGCCAATTAAGGCGACCATTGCTGCTGCATAATAGGCAATAAATGTTTTAACATCGCGCCAGTTGGCAATAACTGCGACGTAGATTGCGTGGGCTGCGGCTACGCAGATAAATAATAAGTGGGTGTACAATCCCATTGCTGCTGTGACTGCGTATAGTGTCCAGTGATAAATCAGCAACATTGGATTTTGATTGACATCCGGGCGCATTGCTCGCAATAAGGCTGCACTGGATAAAATGGTAGTTAATGTCCACAAACTGTACTGTCTGGCTTCTTGGGCAAACAGGATGTGGTAGGGAGAAATGGCGAGAATTGCGATCGCCATCCAAGCCACAGCAGAGGATTCAAATAACTCCCAAGCCAGCCAATAAATGGCGGGAAATACTAGCAAGCTAATGACGGCGGCCAAACTTCTCATTGTTGCCACGGAACTGCCGAACCATTGCGCCCAAAATCGCGCTAGTATGTAATAGAGTGGCGGGTGTTGGGGGTCTTCGGTTGTTAAGGAATTGAGGGTATTGCTTAAAGTTTTTTGGGAGTTGATCTGCTGGTATTTTTGTAAATCCGAGGGCGAAGTTATTTTCTGGTATGAAATTTGTTTGATAATTTCGGCTTCGGTGTAGCCGGAAACTCTTAAGGAAGTATAGTTTTCGTCGATCCAGTAGAATTTGCGATCGAGATTGACAAATCGAAATAAAATGCCGATCGCTAATACGGCTATAATTAAAAATCGCAACCACTTCTCAAGTGGAGGGTTGTGAGAATTTAGTCGATCGCGATTTTCAGTAGATTCCATTTTTTAGCTAGCTAATCTCGCAGAACTTTTTTGATGTCACCCACAGACAACACGGTTCGTAGTGAGGACTTTAGTCCTTCTGTCTAAAGATCCGATAGAGATCGAGGACGACAAGACATTGTAATTAATCCACTTTCACGCTCAGAGCATCCCGTTTTTGTAGGGGCGAAGCATTCGCGCTGACAATCTCTCCTATAGTCGATAGGATACAGGCGCGAATGCTTCGCCCTTGCGGATATGTTTGTACAATCGGGATGATCCCCTTTCCCTGTTTTCTAAAGTCTGTCATAACTTTAAAAAAATGGTATTAGTGCTTCTTTCTTTCTTAATAGCCAGAGAGAGGACTGAAGTCCTTACAGACAACATGGTTTGTAGTGAGGACAGGTGCATCTGGTTTTTGCAGAGGGCGAAGCATTTCGGCACATAACTTATGAGTGAGAATCAGAGATTTACTGCCGAAATGCTTCGCCCCTACAAATCGTCAACTGTCAACTGTCAACTGTCAACTGTCAACTGATTAATCGTCTACTCCTTCAATCGGTGCAAAACCTTGGCGCTGAATATTTTCAGTTATAGTACGAGGTTCGAGGAATTGCAGCAAATAATCCGGGCCGCCCGCTTTGGAACCAACTCCCGAAAGTTTGAATCCTCCGAAGGGTTGGCGCGATACCACAGCGCCGGTAGTTCCGCGATTGATGTACAGATTTCCGACTTCAAAATCGGCTTTGGCGCGATCGATATGCGAAGGCGTGCGAGAATACAATCCACCAGTTAAAGCGAAATTCGTATCGTTAGCAATTGCGATCGCCTCATCGAAATTATGAGCCCGAATCACCGACAAAACTGGGCCGAAAATTTCTTCTTGGGCGAGAGTTGCAGTCGGCGCTACTTCCGTCACAATCACTGGGCCGACAAAATAGCCTGTTTGGGGCGCGGCCATTTCTAAGGCTATCTTAGCTTCAGCGCGACCTTTTTCGATGTATTCGCGGATGCGCGACTGCGCCGTAGCATCGATGACAGGCCCGACTTGAGTGCCGGGATTTTCAGCAGGGCCGACATTGAGCGATCGCGCTGCTTCTACCAATCTTTCCACAAAAGCATCGTACACCGACTCGACCACAATTACTCGCGAACAAGCGGAACATTTTTGACCGCTATATCCAAAGGCAGAATAAACTACGCCAGCAACTGCTTGGTCTAAATCCGCACTTTCATCGACAATAATTCCATTCTTGCCACCCATTTCCGCAATTACTCGCTTCAGGTGTTTTTGTCCCGGTTGCAAAATCGCAGCTTGGGCATAAATCTGACAGCCAACTTCCTGAGAACCTGTGAAGGTAATCATGTGAACGTCGGGATGTTTCACCATGTAAGCGCCGACTGTTGAACCTTTGCAAGGTACGTATTGAAATACGCCTTTGGGGATGCCTGCTTCTAGCAAAATTTCAGCTATCTTTGCAGCAATTACTGTGGAAAATTCCGCAGGCTTGAGTAAGGTACAGTTACCTGCAACTAGCGATGCAACTGTCATCCCGACGGGAATTGCCAGGGGAAAATTCCAAGGTGAAATAATCAGAGAAATGCCGCGCGGTTGATAGGTATAGCGGTTGTTTTCTCCGGGGATGTCGTAATTTTGCCCTTGTTCCAACCGTTCCATTTCGTCGGCGTAGTAGCGACAAAAATCAATGGCTTCGGAAACTTCGGCATCGCATTCTCTGACTGGTTTGCCGACTTCAAACACCATCCAAGCTGACAGTTCGTGGCGCCGCTGTTCCATCAATTCGGCTGCTTTGCGGAGGACTCCGGCGCGCTGGCGGACGGGGGTTTTGCGCCAACTTGTGGAGGCTGCTTTGGCTGCTTCTAGGGCTTGTTTGGCTTGTTCTTCAGACAGCAATCCGATTTTTCCGACTACTTCTGCGGGATTGGAAGGGTTGAGGGAATTAACTGTTGTTTCGGTGTTTTGGTACTCGCCATCGATTAGTGGCAAATATGTTTTACCTAGGTTGGCGCGCACTGATTTGATGGCTGCTTCTGCTTGTTGCCGCAATTTGGTATTGGCGTAGTCGGTATCGGCGACGTTGGGAAATACTTTGCTGTAAGCTATCTGGTCGTTGCCATTAGCGACTGGGGCGGCTAATAATTGTTCGATCGGCATTTCTTCGGAACTTTGCCGGATAAACGAACTGTTGGCGGTATTTTCCAGCAATCGGCGGATCAAATAAGCCATACCTGGGAGCAAATCGCCGTAGGGACAGTATACTCGGACGCGATAACCGCGATCGACCAAAAGCTTGGCCAGTTTGTCGCCCATGCCGTACAGCACTTGCATCTCAAAGCGGCGGCGCGGTATATTGAGAGTCTCGGCAATCGCGATCGCCCTGGCTTGCGATCGGACGTTATGACTTGCGATCGCAGCATACAAATATTCATGATTTTCGAGCAGTAACTGAGTCATCTGCTCAAAATTTGCATCCGTAGCAACCTTGTCATTGTAGACAGGCTGCGGCCAATCCTTCTGCATCGCCTTAATTGTTTCCTGATCCCAGTAAGCGCCTTTCACCACACGCACCGTTACCGGGTTTCCACGTTTTTTTGCCCAAGCAATAATGCCTTGCAAATCTTGTTTGCTATCGCGCAAATATGCCTGCATTGTAATTCCGACATCTGTGCGACTGCGGAACTCTTCCTCTAACAATAAGTCTTTGAGAATGCTGAGAGTTAAACTCTTATATTCGTACTGTTCCATGTCGAAGTGAACAGCCGCACCCAACTCTTTAGCGCGCCGCAATAACAGGCGAATTCTCTCGCTAACTTTTTCCTCGCTGCCTTTCGCATCCAGCGGATCGAACTGAGAATAAAAAGCCGTTAACTTGACAGATACTTGCACTCGCGGCAGAGTTTCGCCGTCAGCCTTATCAATCGCATCTACCTGCGACCAATTCTTAGCTGCACTGCTCAATTCGGTCATCAATTCCAAATAGCGATTCAGATAAACTTCCGCCTCAGTTTCAGTAATCACAGCTTCGCCCAAAAGGTCAACTGTAAAACCCATTTTATCTTTGCGAAGTCGTTCTAAGGTTTTAATTACCTGCTTGATATTTTCCCCAGAAATATACTTGTGCGCCAAAGTTTCTACAGCAGGTGCAACCGTCGTCGCCGCCAATTGTCCAGGAATCGAATCAGCGTTAGTAAAACTTAGCAATTTTTTCAAAGCTTCCGGCAATTCTACCTCTTCCACAGTCAGGTATTCTTGCAAGTGGCGGGCAATTTCCGGCTTGCTGCGGAGTGCGGGTAAACAGTCAATAAATCGAAACAATTGCACGCGCAGTCCGGGGCTAGCCATTGCCCAATCCATCAGTTTATCGTCCCAGCGCATTTGGTCTTGCAATTGACCGAAAAACGATCGCTTTTTGTCTTGAGTTGCCTTAAGGATTTCTTTAGCAATTTCCTGAGTCTTGGCTTCGTAGATGCTTGGAGATACTTGTGCGACCATTGGTAATTAGTAATTGGTAATGGGTAATTGGCAACGGGAGCATCTCACTTTTGCATTTACAGTGCGAGCGTCCCCGCTCGCGTATTGTACAATACGCGAGCGGGGACGCTCGCACTACAATAAAAAAAATGCTTTTTACAAAACTGAGATGCTCCCATTGGCAACCAGGGCGGGTCGATCTATTGTGCAACTACCCCCTGATACAATTATACTGGCTATTTGACTTCAATTTTCACTCCGTAGTTTGCTTGGCGATCGCCCGAAATTTCAATAGTATAATCGCCGCTGCTGGCTAGTTGACCTTGCCACTGACCTGTGCTATCAACAGTACCTACTTTTTCACCGTTAGGAGCAATAATATCTGCACTAACTTGACCTTCTTGAACCTTTACTGTCATGCTTTGGCCGCTATTGCATTCTAGCAAGTAGCGCTTCGATTTGTTGGCTGGCAAACTATTGCTGAGAGTAGTTCCGGTAGCACCTGCTGGAAAGCTAACTCGCTCAGTTACAGGGGTTTCCACCGCAGCGGGAGACGCCGCCGGAGAAGGTAACGGTGACGGGGAAGCAAGTTGCGGAACGCCTGAGAGCGATGGTACTTGAGTCGGATTCGGCGATGGTGCGCTGTTGGCGGGCAGTGTCTGCTGGGGTGCTGGGGGCACTCCGGGCTGGCGGTAGGCGCGCGCTGTTGGAACAGGGGGAGCGCTTTCCGGTAGGGGTACGTCGGAAGGCAATCTGATTTGAAGGTTCGCTCTTTCTTGATACATTCTCCACGCGAGCAAACTGCCGAGACTTATCGTGGAACCGACTAACATTCCGCTCAGAAAAATTGCCAATATTTGCCAGATTCGACTTGGTTTGCGATCGGGATTTGCGGTGTAATTTGTAACAGGTAAATCACCGATATTTTGACTGGTTTCCGGGGCATTTTCGGCGGAAATTGGAATTGTTTCTGTTTCGTCTATTGCCGTTAAAATATTTTCGGGTGCGGCAATTTCATCGGAAGTTTCTGGGGGTTGGGAAGTTGCTGTTAAAACATTTTCACTGGGGAGATTTTCTGTAGGAGTTTCTGGGGGTTCGGAAGTTGCTGCTAAAACATTTTCACTGGGGAGATTTTCTGTAGGAGTTTCTGGGGGTTCGGAAGTTGCTGCTAAAGCATCTTCAATTGGGGGGATTTCAGCGAGAGTTTCTGCGGGTTCGGAGGTTGTATGGGGATTGGTAATGACAGTATTCGCGAACTCATCGCTGTCAGTAGCAATTGTTTCCGGTTGCTGAGTCAAAATTTGATTTTTTTCCTGTTCGTTACTCATGGGACTAAATTTTTTGTACAAATACTGCTTTTAGACATTTTACGTTATATTAAATCTGGTGATAGCCCAATGATGCTGAGGGCGCGGGCGGGACGATCGCACTTAGGACTGAAGTCCTCACTACAAGCCAATTTTATGAGAAATTTGTCGGTTGGGGCGATCGCAAATTTAGCAACTTTTAAAACCTCTGATATTTATCGAGATGGATGATTGACTCTAAAAAGCCTCCCTGTCAATGTTTCCACATTAGAAATAGCCTCCGAAATTCGTGCAGCCATCCTCTGTCTGTCCTGTTGGTCGTCTTTACAGACAATGATACCAGCATGGTTAGGCTGTGAAGCGTGCAGTCGGATAAAATCGATTCAATTGAGTGTTAAAACTACCCGTTCATTTGTAACAGCGGCGCGGGTGCGTCGCTCATATATTGTCGTCAATTACCGAGATTATCGCAGCGACACACCCTACTTTCATATCAAATCCCGTTGCATAGGAATTATTAATCTCTCTATTCTCTCTCTGTGTCCTCTGCGCCCTCTGCGGTTAAATCATTTCCATACAACCGGAAACGATATCACTCGCGGCGCGGGTGCGTCGCTCATATATTGTCGTAAATTACCTAGATTATCGCAGCGACGTACCCTACTTTGACTACAAAATTGGTACATTTGAATTTATCGTTGGGTGGGGGCGGGTTTTTGAGATTGTGGGTTTTTGGCGGGAATTTTTGGCGAACCCGCCCCTACAAGATACTCAATTATTAGGCAAAGATTGCCAAAAAGGCCGGGGTTCAGGCTTCCTCACAGTATTCGTCGCCGACTGTACATTTCCTTTCAATTCTTGATAATATCTATCGTCCAGAAAACTCATGCTAACACCAGCAGGAAGCAGCAATTGGCGCAATCTTTCTTGAGTGTAATCTAGACCATCAATTATCGGGCCGCGCGGATTTGAGACTAACAACTTACCGTTAACAGGCACCGAATTGACCATATTCGGCCACCAAGCATAACCGCTGTAGCCAAACATCGCTGGAACCTGAACGATTTGGTCGTCTGCGAGGGAAAACTCTCTTTTCAACTTCTCTAAAATCGGATAGATTTTCTGCTTTTGCAGATTGAGATTGTGTTGAATTAAAGCAGGATTATTCAATGCAGCCCTGACTGTAGTTTCGGTGCTCAAGCCGCGATTGATTGTAACATCACCATAACCTTTTCCCGCCAATTCTTCCAACAGCCTAACTCCGGCTTCTGGACTGGCGATCGCCATTATATATTTTCCCGGAATTTGAGTGGGAATAAAATTGATAATTTCATCGACTTGGCGAGTCAAAAGCCAAGAAGTATCAATATCCACCGCTGGGCCTTGAATTCTTTGAGCTTGAATAAAATCAAGTACCTCAGGATTAAAACCAGCATTCCCCGAATTTCCGTAATAAACTCGACCCATTGGATGTCCGGGAATCGGCGGCGTCACCTGCAAATTTCCGTATCCATCAGACCACTGATTCACAGGGTCTAAAGAGCGAGGTTTGCCAATTTTAAATACTCTCAAATCCCGCTCTTGATTTGACTTAGCCGGCTTGTCGAGTGCTGGATTGCTAGGGCTTTTAATCGCGACATTAACTTGACGCATATCGGATTTTTCTGGAACTTGAACGTAGCCATTTTTATGACTGTCTTGCATCCAAGCATTATCACCCTGGATGATTTTTACTTGAGCGCCCGTGGGTTCTACAGCTTGTTTGAGTTGGGAGATAAATTCACTGTTAGCCGAGCCTCGATCGCTGACCTGAACTTCTGTTACTGGTGCTGTATTTGGTGCTATCATCCAAGGACTAACGCCCATTTGGATGGTCGCGGCGGCGATTTGTTGACCGTTATTTTCGGCGGTTGCTTTGAGATTAACAGTGCCGTTCCAATTGCGATCGGCAAATTGTTTGGCTTCCACTCCTAAAACAATATTGGTGCTGAAAATTATGGGTTTAGTACCGGATATATCTACAGGTAGCCAGCCGCCGGCAGTTTTCTGAAAAACGCTGACGTAAGGGCTGCCAATGCTGTCAGCGGTGATAAATAATTGAGAATTTTTGAATTTTTCCGACAGGATTAAGTTAACTTGAGAAAGCATTGCTGCGCGGCGAGGGACGCTAACCTTGGTTTCTTGCCAAGTCGGTATTTTGCTGCGGCGATCGTTATTGCGATCGTTATACACAATCAGCGCGCCGCTGGACAATGACCATTGTTCTTTTCCGGCTTCGTCTACCTGATTAATTTTGCCGTCTCTGTTAGTATCTCCGGCAAAGAAGAAGTTGGTCGGTGAGGTTGCGGGCGTAACTAGGGCTGGAGTTGCGGTTGCGGTTGATTCGGGAGTTGGTGTTGCGGTTGACTCGGGAGTTGGTTGAGGAGTTGGTTGTTGATTGAGTTCTAATTGTTGTCTTTGTTGTTCTTTTAGGGCGAGTTCTTGCTTTTCTAATTCTTGTCTTGTGAGTTCTTTTAGTGCTAATTCTTCCCTTTCTTTTGCTTGGCGGGCGAGTTCTTGTTTTTCTTGTTCTTTGCGGACTAATTCTTGCCTTGCAAATTCTTGTCTTTCTATTTCTCTGCGGGCGAGTTCTTTTTTCTCTTGTTCTTGTCTCTCTATTTCGCGGCGAGCAAATTCTATCTTCTCTTGTTCTTTTCTGGCAATTTCTCTTACCTGTTCTTCCTCGGCTCTAATTTTCTGTGCAGAACGTGCTACTTGCCATTCGTAGGTAGCGAGAGTGAGGTTTCCTTGATATTCGATGGTTTTGTCGATCGCGCGTTCAGCCAACAAAGAACCGTGGGGAATGAGTCGGAGGTTATTGATAGCCAATTGCCAAAAGCGTTGCGACTGTTCCCAAGTAGCGGGATCGGCTTTAGAAGTGCGTCCAATGACGACGGCTTGGGAAGCTATTCTAGCAGCTTCGTCCCAGTTATTTTTGGCTTGTTTTTCTATTTCAATCTGATTTTGAAGGTTTTGGAGTTGCTGCGTAAGAGTTTGGGATTGGTGGCGGGGGCTTTCTGGTTGCCAATATTCGGGAGAAAACAGACTGCTGTCGGGAGTTTGGGCAAGTTTATCTAATCGTACCTTGAGGCGATCGCGCAATTTGTAGAGTTCCGGGAGGGATTGCGGAGTGTCGCCGTCGGGTTGTCGCGCCGAGAGTGCGAGTTTGTAGTTTAGAGTAGGTTGAGCCACTGTCGTAGGGATGGCAACCCAAATTATACCGATGACGACACCGAAAGCATTGACGATCGCGATCGCCACATATCGAACCCAGCGCATATAGTTAATCCTCAGACACCCAGATGATTTTACCTAATCTTGGTGCATTTAGTAAGATTTTAGGATAGGTTTGGGCAAATAGGACTTAGCATGGGGCCCAGAAACCGGGTTTTTCGCGAAAATACTTTGTTGCTACCGACAGATTAGGTAAAAAACCCGGTTTCTTTGTCGGAGTCGGTAAGTTCTGTTATGGGTAATTTGCGCCATGTTTTATGCTGCTTCATTTCTAGCTATTGCTGTTTCAATTTCGTCTGGGTAAGCATCAGCATAAGCCCAGGCATTTACTAAATCAGCCGCAGTCAAATGGGGATAGCACTTCAAAAGTTCAGCATCGCTGCATCCGAGACGGCGATACCCGACAAGTACCCAAACTTGTATGCGAGTATTGCCAACACAGGCATCGCCGCCACACACGCCGGGAGTTTTTTTAACGCCTAGAGAACCGTTGGTTAAAGTTTGAGTTAGGATGCTGATGAGTTTAGCTTTATCAACCGGATTTTTTGTTAGTTTGGAAGTTTCGCGGGCGGGAAGCAGCGAGCAAGATGGCGAGAAGAATCAGAAGAAGAGTGAAGTGAGGATAGATACTTGCTAAACCCTTATTTTTTCTTAGTGCGGTTGCGTTTTCTCGATTCAGCCGCCATATTTTTGGCTTTTTTTTGCTTTGCTTTACTTGCCTTAGAGCCATTGACAGGACTACCACCGATCGGTTTGCTTGACCATCCAAATAGATCGGAGTTTTCAGATGCAAGCGTAGGGGCAATTTTAGCATTATATATCTGCTGAAATTGTTTTAGACCTTCCTCCGTACTCATATCAAACCCTGCTTGATGACCGAGCGTTACAAAGGATTTGGCAAATCCGAATTTAGAAGAATCTTCCATAATCTCCTGAAATTCCGGCTCAATATCCCGCAGGTATTTGATAATTGAAGTGGCATTTTGCAGTTTAAATTCTCGTTTCAAAAATTGCCATAACGCCAATAATTCCGGGATAGCATTTTCACCGTCTTCCGGCGAAAGCAAAGTCACTTTCCTGGGAAATAAGTCTTCGATTACAGTTTCCACATCTGCCACTTTCATGCAAGGTAGTGTAAAACCTTCATAGCTGAAAGCGTAATAAATGAACTGCGATATCCAAGATCCAACGTCTGGATAAGTTTTACCGTATTCTTCTCCTTCGGGAGAATTGACAAATAACTCGATTAGAGTTTCCTGATAATCTTCCAGGAGGGGTTCTGCTTCGTCATAGTCTAGGCCGTCTAGTTGGCGGATGTTAAAAGGTTTATCTGACATAGTTGATTTTTTTTGAATTTAATTGACTTTAGATCTAAGGTTAGTACAACTTTGGCAGTTCGATTAATTCTTTAGGATTTTATTATATTTAAAATCTTCGATCGCAGAAATTTGTGCCATGTTTTAGGCTTCCTCATTTTCTCTGATCGCAGCTTCAATCTCTTCTGGGTGTGCCTCAGTGTAAGCCCTAGCATTCGCCAAATCCGCTGCACTCAAATGAGGAAAGTCTTGCAAAATCCGCACATCATTTGCACCCAGAAGGCGATAATTTGCGATCGACCAAATAGGTATGCGAGTCTTGGTAATTCTAGCATCGCCACCACATACGCCCGGAGTTTTTTCAATTCCTTGCCAAGTATTGCTTAAACTTTGAACTAATAGCTGTATTGCTTGAGTTTTTTCAATGGGAGTTAAGGCAAGGAGTTGTTTTTTTAATTCTTTCAGTGCCATTTTTTACAATCTCAATCATTTTATATGGTTGGCTTTCTTTACATTGAAGGACGATTAACTCGAATCAATTTGCCACTCAATGTTTCTTCAGCAGAAATAGCGTCATTAATTCGGGTCGCCTGTCTTTCCCAGTTGCTATCTTGAGTACAAATGATAATACCAGCATGGTCTGGTTGTGAGCGATGCAGTCGAATAAAATCACCTCGATTGAGAGTCAAAACTGCTCGCTCATTAATCACTGCAAAAGCCAATACATCCTCATCAGGAATTCCTGATCCTGCGTTTCCGGCTTCTTGAACTGTTAAAATATCGTAACCTAAAGGTCGAAGAAACTCAACTACTGGCAACGGATATTGTTCATCTGCATAAATTCGCGCCATGTTTTAGGCTTCCTCATTTTCTTTAATTGCTTGTTCAATTTCTTCTGGGTAAGCATCAGCATAAGCCCAAGCATTGACTAAATCAGCAGCAGTCAAATGGGGATAGCACTTAAAAAGTTCAGCATCGCTGCATCCGAGACGGCGATAACCCACAAGTACCCAAACTTGTATGCGAGTATTGCCAACGCAGGCATCGCCGCCACACACGCCGGGAGTCTTTTTAATGCCTATAGCACCAGTGCTTAAGGTTTGAAGTAAAATTTCTATAGCTGCTGCTTTGTCCGCTGAATTTAAGGATGCTAGATCGATTTTTAATTCGGTGAGTGTCATTATTTACTATCCCATTTTTACAGATAGAATATCCTAGCTAAATTATAACGCTTTATCCACTTGCTTCACCTCTTCCAAGGTTAGTCCCAGCACCTCTGCGATTTGCGAGTCGCTCAAGCCAAACTGCCGTAACTTACCAATTGTTTCTATTTTGGCTTCATCCTTTGCCTGCTGAAAGTCAGGAGTTTTAGGCTGATTTTCATCTGGGGTAGCAGTGGGGCGATCGGAACAAACGTTGATATAGCCAATAATGTTGCTATTACCAAAACTAATATTCAGATTGTCTTGCCGAGCAAGAACAGATTTAAGATTACTTTTATCAACAGGTTCATCAAAGGCATCAGATAACATTTGTAAAAGTTCGTAACCCACATCTTTAACGTGACCTTGTGTAAGACGATAAGTATCTGCAATCTCAGAATACTTTTGTTGCTTCAGTGTT
Organism: Microcoleus sp. PH2017_28_MFU_U_A; assembly: GCF_020738035.1. NCBI lineage: Bacteria > Bacillati > Cyanobacteriota > Cyanophyceae > Oscillatoriales > Microcoleaceae > Microcoleus > Microcoleus sp. PH2017_28_MFU_U_A. The sequence goes on along the minus strand of NZ_JAEQCX010000071.1, from coordinate 14,567 downwards.
CCCTCGATAATTCCGCGCTGCAAGTCATTTAGACGTTTGCCAGTCTTGGCATAGACAACTTTATCTACAAATTGCAATACCTCGTGAATGTCCATCAGCATAGATGTGAGAGAACTGGTGTCATTATACCCGACTTTATCCGTCTATATCCGTCCCGATCCGACTTGCACATCAAAGGTTATAAAAGATCCGTCTTTTTCCGCTTTTCAGATTGTGAGAGAAAACTCTACTATATGGAGGGTAAAGTTATGAAGCGTAGCTTGGCTGGAGAAAGTAGCTATGAGTGGAGGACTATTCGATTGGGTTGGCGAAGTGATTGCAGAGATAGGGTCTGAGATCGCTGAAGCGTTCGGATCTGATGATGCTGCTGGTAGTAACTCAGGACAGGCACAGGAGAAAAGCAGTAACAGCGATCGAGAAAGAGGTAGAGCTAGTTATCAACAGGGAGAAGACTTGGAGGTATACACAGAGGAAAAACTCGAAAAATTTGGATTGAATGCTGTTCAGGTTCCTCGTAACTTCCTTTACAATGAGACATTTGAACAGTACGGTAGACCTACTCAAGTCGATGTCACCATTGATGATAATAATGACAACGAAGTAGCAATAATCGAGTGCAAAGCTTACACAACAAAATGGAATGATGTGGATCAAGCTCAACGGCTAGTTCATGTAGCCAAGGAAAGAGGAATTCCCCTAATCTTTTCTACTTCTGATGGAACGACAGACTGCTTTGGCTCTCGTGTCAAAGAAGTTTTGAATGAAACTCAGTGCTTCGTAATCTCTCCCGATAATATCTTCTTTGCCGATCCATCTGATGTCAAAGAAAATGGCATTACACTGGGACTTCCTCCTGAAATCAAATCTCACTGGAATAGCAACAGTAGTGACAGTGGAGGAGAATCATTATCGAGTGATGGTGGAGGAGAAGCCTTACTTGGTGGCTTAATATCATCATTTGTTGGCTTTTTTGGGAGCAGTCCCGACTCTGAATCAAGTGATACTTCTGATTCCAATAGCAGTGATTCTAGCGATAGTGACGGCTCTTGGGATTTGTTCGGTAATTGGTTCAGTGATAGCTCTGACTCTGAATCGAGTGATAGTTCTGATTCCAATAGCAGTGATTCTGGTGATACTGGCGGCTCTTGGTTCAGTGGTTTGTTCGGGGATAGCTCTGACTCCGAATCAAGTGATAGTTCTGATTGCAGCAGTAGTGACTCTGACTCAAGTTACAGTTCCGACTCTGGCTCAAGCTATAGTTCCGATTCTGGAAGTAGTGATTATGGAAATAGTGGCGGCTCTTGGGATTTGTTCGGCGGTAGCTCTGACTCCGAATCAAGTGATAGTTATGATTGCAGCGACAGTGATTCTGACTCAAGCTATAGTTCCGATTCTGACTCAAGCTACAGTTCCGACTCAGACTCAAGCTCAAGTTCCGACTCTGGAAGTAGTGATTATGGAAGTGGGGATTATGGCGATAGTGGCGGATCTGATAGTAGCTCTAGCAGTAGTGATAGTTGGTGGTAACACCGGCTTTTTATGGGAAGGGAGCAATGGATAAAGCTATCTGGCAAGAAAAGAAATTTTCGGGAAAGGTAAGCGACTACATCATCCTAGTAGCACAGGGCAACATCCTAAATAGTGAGACTTGCAGTGTGGTTTTATGAATCAACAACCAGTTATTAGACAAGAGACTCATAGCGGACACAATTTTGAGACTCCTCTCTCTCAACTATCGGAAACAATTAGAAAAAGCAGATGGGCTAAGTCTCAACTAGATGGCATAGTTGCAGTTGGTTTGGAAGTTGCCAAGGAGACTGACGCTATTTACTATGAGGAAGGAAGCTTTACCAAATTTAGGCTATACCTACTGTACAAAGTAGCTTTTGAAGTATGGTCATATCAGCATCAAGCTATTCTCCAGATTCTAGAAGCCGGTAAATCGGAACACTTGAAAAAACATTCCCAGCTAGTTTGGCAGCATCACAATGTAATGATAAAGATGTTTGATGATCTCAACCAGCTTGCTAGTGTCACTGACCCAAATAGCTTGAGAGATAGCTGGTTATCAGTATGGACAGAGGCTATCTCTGAGTTGACGAAATTCGTAGACATCCCAAGGCTTTATCCGGTAAATAAAAACAAGAAGCTAAATTTCCCTAAATTTAGCTTTAGGATGAGGCTACCGGATATGTCTCCAGATAATAAGTTTGCCATTTTTGCAACCTGTTTATTAGTGCTTGCAATAGTTATTGCTACCCTACTACTGATTCGTAATTGAGGAATATATGAGAGATAAAGGAATATCCGAAATCTTAATTTTTGGGTTTGGCTGTGGGATGCTATGGGACTTCATAACAACATTTTTAGGGGTAGTAACTATAGTTGCAGGACCGAATTTTTCTATTTCTATGAAGAACATTGATACTAATACTTTTGGAGTCTACGGAATAGCTTTTGTTGGTACAGTTATAGTCTTTTGCTTCAACCTCATTACTAAAAATGTCTGGAATGACGCTCGTGAGGGAAAATGGACATTATTACCAATTTGGTTTCTCTGCGTTGTTTTTGACTTCGTTACATCACTTGCTGGAAACTACAAGTTTATACTACCGGGAAGACAAAATGAAATAGCTGTTATAGGTGTCGTATGGTTCACAACTCTACTCACTACTATCAGCCCAATGACTGTTTACTATTTAATGATGGACTACGAGGATAAGAACCGCTAGATAGACATAAATCCCCAAAACAAAAACCCGGTTTCTCCAAGAAACCGGGTTTTTTACGAGAGGCGAGCATAATTCATGTGATATAATGACGAGTAAAACTATAATTGTTTGAGCTTGGCAGTCCGCCACTTCAAATTATGAAGTCAACACAACAGTTTACAGCAATCATTGAACGAGAAGGCGACGGATATGTATCCCTTTGCCCAGAACTTGATATTGCCAGCCAAGGTGACAATATAGAAGAAGCGCGACAAAATCTGATCGAAGCGCTGGAACTATTTTTTGAGACAGCCGATCCTTCTGAAGTCAAGAATCGGCTGATAAGATTCGGCGATTGAAATCGCTTCTACAAAAACGAAGTCGGCCTCCGCCGACTGAAGAATACTGATATCAAACTAGACTTAAATACCACTTATTTTCTTAGTCCGCGCAGGCGGACTTCGTTTGTGTAGACGCGGTTTCAACCGCCGAGTTTCTCTAAAAAAACTAAAAAAACCGGGTTTTTCATCAAATCTATCGACTACAGCGAAATATTTTCGTAAAAAACCCGGTTTCTCGGCCTCGCAATCCTACAACTGCTTCACCTCAGCAACCAACTTCGCAACCACATCCTTAGCGCTACCAAACAACATCATTGTCTTATCTTTATAAAACAACTCATTGTCAACACCCGAAAAACCAGCACTCATCCCGCGCTTAATTACGATCGTATGCTTGGCCTTATCAACCTCCAAAATCGGCATCCCATAAATCGGGCTCGCCGTATCGTGACGCGCCGCCGGATTCACCACATCATTCGCCCCGATTACCAAAGCAACATCGGTTTCGTCAAATTGCGGGTTGATATCGTCCATATCGTACAACTGCGGATAAGGCACATTTGCTTCCGCCAACAGCACATTCATGTGCCCAGGCATCCGCCCAGCCACCGGGTGAATCGCGTATTTCACGTCAACGCCCATTTTTTCCAAACCGTCGGCTAACTCGCGTACTGCGTGCTGCGCTTGCGCTACAGCCATCCCGTAACCGGGAATAATTACTACCGATCGCGCATAGCCTAACATCATCGCACTTTCTTCGAGATTGATACTGCGAACAGTTTTGTCGATCGCACCACCAGCAACCCCAGCAGCCGCAGCACTTCCGCCACCGCTACCAAAGGCGCTAAACAGCACGCTACCCAACGATCGATTCATCGCCTTACACATGATTTGCGTCAAAATAATCCCCGACGCGCCCACCAATGCACCAGCGATAATCAGCATATTGTTCATCAAAATGAACCCAGCCACACTCGCCGCAATCCCCGAATAAGAGTTTAGCAGCGACACCACCACGGGCATATCGCCGCCCCCAATGGGTAGCACAAACATGATTCCCAGAATATTGGAAATCGCCACCAAACCGAGGAATACCGGCACATTTTCGGGATTCGTCAGCATATAGCCACTGCCGGCTAAAAGCGCGATCGCCAGCATGGCATTAAACGGCTGTTGTAGCGGAAACGTCATCGGCGCACCCGGCAGCAATTCTTGCAGCTTCGCAAACGCTACAAGGCTACCAGTGAAAGTGATTCCGCCAATCAACACGCCCAAAAGGATCGTGATTGTCGCGTCAGGTGCCGGCGATTCCGGGATGCTGAGATAGCGCCAGAATTCGCCCACAGCAACGAGTGCAGAAGCCGCGCCCCCAAAGCCGTTGAGCAAACCCACCATCTGCGGCATATCCGTCATCGCGACGGTTTTCGCCATGATTGTTCCCAAAATGGAACCGATGATGATGCCGACAGCAATCAATTCGTAGCTGATGACTTGCTTTTCTAGCAATGTACCAACGATCGCGATGAACATCCCGATCGCAGCTAACACATTTCCTTGACGCGCAGTTGCGGGCGATCCCAACTGTTTCAAACCGACAATAAACAAAGATGCGGCAACTAAATAACCTAGTTGAATGGCACTTGGCAGAAAATCACTCACGCTTTAACCTCTTTTTTCTTGAACATTTGTAGCATTCGATCGGTGACTAAGAAACCCGCAACAACGTTAATTGTGGCAAGGGCGATCGCGATCGTCCCCAAAATCGAAGTAACAGTTACATTACCTTGCCCTGAAATTAGAATTGCGCCTAAAACAGCAATTCCTGAAATCGCATTGGAACCCGACATCAAAGGTGTATGTAGCGTCGGTGGGACTTTGTTAATAACTTCAAATCCCACAAACGATGCTAGGGTAAACACCACTAAACCTGCAATCAATCCTTCTGCCATGACAATTGGTAATTGGTAATTGGAAATAACTCGTTCTCGGTTGCGTTTTGCATTAACATTCGGCGGTTGAAACCGCTACTACACAAACGAAGTCTGCCTCCGCAGACTAAGAAATAAAAGATGATTCGGCGGTTGAAACCGCTACTACACAAACGAAGTCTGCCTCCGCAGACTAAGAAATAAAAGGGGTATTCTAGCCAGATTTGGTATCACTGATAGGCAGAGCCCTGTAACTATAGAACTTCATTAGTCCGCGGAGGCGGACATTGTTTGTGTAGCCGCGATTTCAATCGCCGGGGCTTCATTAGTCCGCGGAGGCGGACATTGTTTGTGTAGCCGC
>NZ_JAEQCX010000071.1:0-9087 GCF_020738035.1 Microcoleus sp. PH2017_28_MFU_U_A | reverse complement strand
AGGCGGACATTGTTTGTGTAGCCGCGATTTCAATCGCCGGGGCTTCATTAGTCCGCGGAGGCGGACATTGTTTGTGTAGCCGCGATTTCAATCGCCGGGTATTCTTGCAAACAATCATCTAACTAACGACTGAAGCCTGAGCCGCCAAAGCATCCCGCACTCGCTGGTTGCTAATTTCGCCATCACGAGCCACACAGGAACCAGCAATGATATCATCTTCAAAATTTAAATTGAGTTCCTTATCTTTCAGCATCAACTGAAGCAAAGCCGAGACATTCTTCGAGTAAGTTTCACTAGCGTGTACTGGCATCGACGACGGTAAATTAATCGGACCGATGACATTAACTCCGTTCCATTCAACATCTTTGCCTGCTTCCGTGCACTCGCAATTCCCACCTTGTTCTGCTGCCAAGTCAACAATTATTGCTCCCGGTTTCATTTGAGAAACCATTTCTCTGGTAACTAAAATCGGGGCTTTTCTACCAGGAACTTGAGCGGTTGTAATTACTGCATCAGAAGCGCCGACGTGCTGGGTGAGCACTTGGCGGGTGTGTTCTTTAGCTGCTTCTGATAATTCTTTAGCATAGCCGCCTGCTGCTACAGTTTCTTCTTTGAGTTCGACATCAATAAATTTAGCGCCCAAACTTTGCACTTGTTCTTTTGTTTCCGGGCGGATGTCAAATGCTTCGACGACTGCGCCCAAACGACGTGCTGTGGCGATCGCCTGTAAGCCCGCAACGCCCACACCCATCACCAATATTTTCGCGGGGCGAATTGTACCCGCCGCTGTTGTCAACATCGGGAAATATTTCGGTAATGCACAGGCTGCAATCAGTACGGCTTTGTAGCCGGCGACGTTGGCCTGGGATGATAGTGCATCCATGCTTTGGGCGCGGCTGGTGCGCGGAATCATTTCCATGCTGAATGCAGTTATTTTGCGATCGGCCAACCGCTGTACTAACGCCGGATTTCCCAAGGGATTCAAAAATCCGATGAAAACTCCTCCTTCGCGAAGTTGGTGAACTTCTGATTCTTTGAGCTCCCCGATTTTGACGACGACATCGGCTTCGCCCCACAGCGTAGCGGTATCGGCGACAACACGAGCTCCGGCTTCTTCGTAAGCAAGATCCGAGAAAAAGGATTTTGCACCCGCACCCGCCTCAACCCAAACTTCGACGCCTTGTTTGACTAATCGGGCTACAACGTCGGGTACTAAGGCTACCCGGCGTTCCTCTGCTTCGACTTCTTTGGCGATCGCTAATTTCATGGACTCTCCTTATACTCTAGACACAGACATAGACAGGGCGGTTGAAACCGCGTCTACACAGACAAAACCTGACGGGAGCAGGTTGAAATTCAAATTTCCCAGTCGGCGTCCGGCGGACATCGTTTGTGTAGGCGCGATTTCAATCGCTGGCTGTCTTCGTTTGTTTGGCGTGCGACTTCAATCGCTGGCTTCTCACGTTGATACTAAAGCCGATCCCCAAAATTACACTCGCTTCTTTAACTTGTCTTATAGATTCAAATTCACTAAACTGTTAACCTTGCAGCCCAGGGTGATATGATACAATGCTGCCTAATTCGGTAGTTTGAATGTCTGTTGTCAGTATTATTACGCAAAAAAAAATTGAGCGAGCGCGGGCGTTTCGGCTGAGAGAATTATTGAGAAATTCGGTATATTGTAGGCTCGATCGCAAATTTCGGGCGATCGATATTTAAGCTTCACCAGCAGTTTGATTAGAGGAGTGATTATGAAACGATTATTTTCAGCACTAGCAGTTACAGGTTGCTTGCTGACAGGCTTACCGGCCATCAGTTTAGCCCAGTCGATGCCCGGATTCACGATTTTCGGCGGCCCAGAACGCGCCAACCAGTTAAACTATCGCTTGGATTACGGCAAAGCCGGAATGGTTGGCGACAGATACCGGCTGCGAATTCCTTCCAAAAAAGTAAGTTTGGCGATCGCCCAACTCAACATTACTTATCCAGACTATTACAAAGGCGAATTCGACCAAAAAGACATTAAAGTGCGCGTCAAAGACAAAACAATAGCATTGCAAGAAGTAATCTGGGACAAAGAAAATCGATTCATAGAAATTTATCCCGCAGAGCCAATTCCTGCCGGTAACAACGTTGAAGTTGTCCTCTCCAACGTCAGAAACCCAAGTCCGGGCGGAATGTACCATTTCAACGTCCGCATTCGCACTCCTGGGGACGTTCCATTGATGCGTTATTTAGGGACTTGGCTGTTGAGCATTGATTGAGGTTCCCGGAAGCAAATTTTAGCTAAACAGGCGATCGCGACAGAAAAACTCAACTGTGGCGATCGTTTTGCTGTAGGGAAGAAATTAACAAGATAATTCGCGATCGCACCGATGGCCAGAAACCGGGTTTTTTCTCAAAAATACTAGATTGCAGCCCGCAGATACGCAAAAAACCCGGTTTCTTTGCAAGGAGTGCATAAACCCTGAATACTCAAATCCTAATTTTCCGAAATCCTAAAATAGAACCAGAGGCCCATACCGCAATTCTATTTGATTCCTAAAATAAGTCTAGGGGAAGCCCACGGATGTTTGCCCCTCGCTAATTAGGCGTAGGCTTAGGGGTGCTATCCCGACAAAATGTTTACGAATCACATAGGATTGCTCAAGCCGTACTGATACATGAATCTACAAGCAAAAATCAAAAAAATCAAACTTCCGCCAGCCCTGCGATCGCAAAACTACCGCCTATTTTTTGCAGGACAAGGCATCTCGCTGATTGGCAGTTGGATGACCCAAGTTGCTACAGTGTGGCTGGTCTACAATTTAAGCGATTCACCTTGGATGCTGGGCGTAGTCGGATTTACCAGTCAAATTCCCACATTAATCTTACTGCCTTTTGCCGGAGTTTTAATCGATCGCACGAACCGGCACCGAGTGATAATTACCACTCAGATCTTAGCGATGGTTCAATCCTTAGCCCTAGCATTTTTAGCGCTAACAGGAGCCGTCAACATTTGGCAGCTTTTGGTACTGAGTTTATTTCAAGGGGCAATTAACGCCTTTGACGCGCCCGCACGGCAAGCATTTGTCCCCGAACTCGTAGAAAAGAAAGAAGACTTAGCAAATGCGATCGCCCTCAACGCTTCCATGTTCAACGGAGCCAGACTAATCGGCCCAGCAATTGCCGGATTGGTAATAGGTACAGTGGGCGCCAGTTATTGTTTTCTGATTGACGGAATCAGTTACATCGCTGTGATTGCAGGCTTATTAGCAATGCAGATCAAACCCCGTAAAATAGCAGCAAGCAATACCAAACCCTTACAAAGATTAAAAGAAGGATTCGATTACGCCTTCGGATTTCCCCCGATTCGAGCCATCTTACTGCTATTAGCATTAGTCAGCTTCGCCGGAATGTCCCACACAGTATTAGTCCCAATTTTTGCCACCAAAATTCTCAACGGCGGCCCGCAAACCCTCGGATTTTTGATGGCAGCTTCCGGAGTCGGAGCATTTGCAGGCGCGATTTATTTAATCGGACGAAAAAGTATCGTAGGCATCGGCAAACTGATTGCAATTTCGCCAGCAATCATGGGATTTGGATTGATTGGTTTTGGCTTGTCCCGCATTTTGTGGCTGTCATTAATCATGATGTTGTTTGTAGGATTTGGTTTCATCATCCAATTTGCCGGAGGAAACACATTTTTGCAAACAATAGTAGAAGACGACAAACGTGGCAGAGTAATGAGCATCTACACGATGGCATTTTTTGGAGTGACACCGTTTGGTAATTTAGTAGCAGGTGGAATGGCAAATTATATCGGCTCTCCCAATACAGTCATACTTGGTGGTATAATTTGTATTTTAGGTTCAATAATTTTTACCAGACAGTTGCCAGCTTTAAAAAACTTAGTCAGACCACTTTATCAAAAAATGGGTTTAATTTGCTAAAAAATTGGTAAACTTCTCTCCTTCTTGATTCCCCTCTCTTACTCTGCGCCCTCTGCGCCCTCTGCGGTTAAAAAATCCAAATTCATTACACCAGAGGTAAAACCAATGGCAAATACCAGTGCAATTCCCCAGAAGCAGAGCGACGATCGCGTTCCCCTAAAAACCTGGATCGGCGTCATGGGAACAATTCTCGGCGCATTCATGGCAGTTTTGGACATCCAAATCACCAACGCTTCTCTCCGAGATATTCAAGCAGCTTTAGGCGCAACATTAGAAGAAGGTTCTTGGATTTCCACCGCCTATCTAGTCGCAGAAATAGTCGTCATTCCGATTACGGGTTGGCTGTCGCAGGTGTTCTCAGTGCGCCGCTACATCTTGGTAAATGCCGCTTTCTTTGTCTTCTTTTCCATGTGCTGCGCTTGGGCGTGGAATTTGACTTCAATGATTGTATTTAGGGCTTTACAAGGATTGAGTGGCGGAATTTTAATTCCGATGGCTTTTACGTTTTTGCTGACCAATTTGCCGCCCAAAAAGCAGCCGATTGGCATGGCGATGTTTGCACTGACAGCGACTTTTGCACCATCGATTGGCCCGACATTGGGAGGTTGGCTGACGGAGAATTACGGCTGGCAATATGTCTTTTATTTAAACTTGGTGCCGGGGCTGATGCTGCTAGCTGCTGTGTGGTATGCCGTCGCCCCTGCACCGTTGCGGCTAGAACTGCTCAAAGGTGGCGACTGGTGGGGAATTGCCTCAATGGCGATCGGCTTGGGTTCCCTCCAAGTTGTGTTAGAAGAAGGCAGCCGCAAAGACTGGTTTAGTTCTGATTTTATTGTGCGTTTAAGCATAGTTTCTGCTATATTTCTCGGCGCTTTTTTCTGGATTGAACTAACTCGAAAAAAACCGTTTATTAATCTACGACTGCTAACTCGCCGCAATTTCGGCTTAGCAACTATTGTCAATGTTTCGTTAGGTGTAGGATTGTACGGTTCGGTGTTCATTTTACCACTGTATTTAGGTCAGATCCAGCAGTACAATGCCATGCAAATTGGCGAGGTGATTATGTGGGCTGGGGTGCCGCAGTTATTCATCGTACCGCTAGTACCGAAATTGATGCAGCGAATTGATATGCGGTTGCTAATTGCGATCGGTGTGAGTTGTTTTGCGATCAGTTGTTTTATGAATGCTAGTATGACTCATGAAACGGGTATCGATCAGTTGCGTTGGTCGCAATTAGTGCGCGCTTTGGGGCAGCCTTTAATTATGATACCACTATCAACGATCGCCACCGCTGGTATGGAGAAACACGAGGCTGGTTCGGCTTCGGGTTTATTTAATATGATGCGAAATCTGGGTGGTTCGGTGGGAATTGCGGCCCTAGCAACTTTGGTTACTCAACGCGAGCAATTTCACTCGAATCGATTGGGGGAATCTGTTTCTTTGTACTCTCCAGCGACGCAGGAACGAATCAATCAAATGACTCAGTATTTTGTAAGTCGCGGTGCTGATTTGAGCGTGGCGAAAGATCAGGCAATTAAGGCAATTGATAGTATTGTGCGCCGCGAAGCTTATGTGATGGCTTTTAATGATTGTTTTTACTTTGTGGGCATTGCTTTGTTATTAAGTGGAATTGCGATTTTGGGCTTTAAAAAAGTGAAAGCTGGCGCGGGTGCTGGGGGAGCACATTAAACAGTTGACAGTTGACAGTTGACAGTTGACAGTTAATAGATTCACCATTCTTGTTCTGCTTGTGCTTCTGCTTGGATTAAATTTTGCCGCATTTCTTCCCAATTAATCCGATCGCACATAGCGTTTTCCAGGAGTCTCCCTTGCTGTAAATATAAAACGCGAGTCGCAAATTCCTGGGCTAATTCTAATTGGTGATTTACCATTAAAATAGTAGTTTGGCTGTTACTTAGCTCTTGCAATACCTGCACCAGGTAAGCCGCTTTTCCAGCATCTAGGGCGGACGTGGGCTCGTCTAACAGCAATATTTTGGGTTCGAGAACGATCGCCCGTGCGATCGCCACCAATTGCTTTTGGCCTGTGGAAAGTTGCAATTCCGTGCGATTTAGCCATTCTTCGGGGATATGAAGTTGTTGAATAACCCCGCTAATTCTGTCTCCTATTTCTGATGAATTCACACCCCGCAGCTTCAAAGGATAAGCCAAAGCTTCCCGCACCGACATTCCCAACAGCTTCGATTCTTGCATCACCAGGGTGATTTGTCTGCGAAGTTCGATCGCCCCAATTTGCCGGTAATCTGTATTTTCCAGATAAATCGAGCCAGTCGTGGGGCTGCTGAGTCGGTTCAGCAACCGCAACAGCGTGGTTTTCCCTGCCCCCGAAGGGCCGACAATTGCGACGCGAGATCCCTTTTGTACCTGAAACGAGATATTGTCCAATAAGTAGCTAGAGGCGATCGGTGTTTTAAAACTTACACCATCAACCCGCAATTGAGGAGTAGTTTCTGGATAATTTTCAGAATAATTAGGCATTAAATTAATTTAAAATATGATATTTCTGCAAGCAAATATGTGTGTAGGGGCGAAGCATTACCGCAATCAGCATAAGATTATAACTAATAACTTATATGCGGTAATGCTTCGCCCTCTTCAAAACCCAGATGCACCCGAATTTCACATTACTTACTTCTCAAACCTTCACAGCTTTTTTCAATGGAAAACCCAACTGTTCCCGCTGTTCCAAATAAAGCTGAGCCACCCGCCGCGCCAAGTTGCGAATCTTAGTAATATACCGAGTTCTCTCCGTCACCGAAATCACACCTCTAGCATCGAGTAAATTGAAAGTATGCGAACATTTTAGCACATAATCAAGACTCGGCAAAACCAATCCTTTCTTGGTCAATTGTTCGGCTTCTTGTTCGTACAATCCAAACAAAGTAAACAGCAATTCAGGATTGGAAGCTTCAAAATTATAAGTACACTGTTCTATTTCCCCTTGCAGGTGAACGTCGCCGTAAGTGATGCCATCTTTCCACTGAATTTTGGTCATCGCATCCACTTCTTGCAGATACATTGCCAGACGTTCAAGTCCGTAGGTAATTTCAATCGATACCGGGCGACAATCAATGCCACCGCACTGTTGAAAGTAGGTAAATTGAGTGATTTCCATGCCATCGAGCCAGACTTCCCAGCCGACACCCCAAGCGCCTAAAGTTGGAGATTCCCAGTTGTCTTCTACAAAGCGAATGTCGTGGTCTTCGGGTTTGATTCCTAATGCTCTGAGTGAGTCCAAATAGATTTCTTGGATATTAGGAGGAGATGGTTTAATGAGGACTTGATATTGATAGTAATGTTGAAAGCGATTGGGGTTTTCGCCATAACGTCCGTCAGTGGGGCGGCGACAGGGTTCGACGTAGGCGACTGACCAAGGTTCGGGCCCAATCGCTCTGAGAAAGGTGTGGGGATTCATGGTACCTGCCCCTTTTTCGGTATCGTAGGATTGGGCGATCAGGCATCCGCGATCGCTCCAGAATTTGTTTAAGGTGGCAATGACTGATTGAAAGTTCACTGGTTTAAATATGGTTAGTAAGTGTCTGAACTTATTTAAGCATACTCAAGGCAGGGTTTATTGAAATAAACCATGTATCGCTGGATATTTAAGTTCTTTTTTCAGGTATATTGTATCGATCGAGTTATTGCGATCGATAATAGCAATGTTTTCTAGATCGAACAGTCCCTACTGCTAGGGAAAAGAGCCATCATGTTGTTTGTGGATAGGGTGGTGGATATTCTCCGCTCGTGATGAGTTGCTCGCGTTCGAGGATACGTTCTGGGAGGTTAAATTGTAGAATTTTAGCGGTTACGCGCCCTTGCGGAGTCAGTGGGACAATGGTTCCTCTATCTAGCCGAAAGTGGTCAGACCATTTCTGAAGACGGGGATTAAAAAAGGGAGTTAGCTGTTGTGTTTCAGGGTCGATCGAACCGAGGTCAGTTCCTTTGAAACGGTTGCAGCAAGGACACGATAACGCTAGGTTTTCAGATTCGGTAATGCCATCATGTTTTTCAGCAATAATGTGTTCCATTTCAAAGGCAAAAAGTGCACCCGTTTGGGGAAATCGGCAATACTCGCATTGCTCTCCAGCGCGTTGAGTCACTAGCCGGCGGAGACGGGCTGATACATAACTCATGCTGCTGTCTGTAAGCGTTTGTAGGCGTGAGCTTTGGCTAAGCGCACCCAATGTTCTAAAAGCAAATATCGATCGAGTTCGACTTCTTCCGATCGCGAGAGAGTGCTGGATTTATTGCGATCGAGCAATTCACTCATTCGGGCTTGTAATGCAGGCGTGGGGCGGATGGCGAGGATGACTTCTGGGCTGGGTTGACTCGCAAGCAGTTCGACGATTTGGCGATCGTCTTGGTAGGGGATGGTTTCTGCGAAGGTAAGTTCCTGGAGTGCGCGATCGAGGGCTTCTGGGAGGCGATCGCCCAATGCGTGCAGTTGTTCGCCGAGGCGATCGGGGACTTCTAATATAATTTGCATACTTCGGTGATGTGAGGATGAGACTTGCTGTGATTGTAACAAACGGGCGATCGATCCATATCTTGAGTAGAATCGCCCTACTCGGCTTTTTCACGTTTGCGTTTTTCGATTTCGGCGATCGGTAACAATAATGTTTCCTCTATTTCCTGTCTCACCTCTAGGCTACCATTGTAAGTGCAGTTAAGACAATCTAACAGTAATTCGTTGGCGTCATAATACTGTTTTAATAATTCTTGTTTTTCATTGACAACTCGCCAGTTTAAAAAAGCATCGGGATTGTGGTTTGCAAAATCTCTTACTTGCTGTAATATGCTGCCACTACGGACTACCCACCAAGTAAAGTAAGCTTCACTATAAAGGGACTTATCATCAGGATGCTCATCTTGTATGAGTTGCATATACTGCTTTAATTCTGGAGTCCAATCAAAAAGTATAAAGTAATAATTAATTAAATCAAGTGCGATACAGAAATAAATGTCTTTAATGCCGACAGGGGCAAATCGATAGTCTCCTCCTACAACATTTTCAATAGCTATAGTACGATACAATTCCAGGGCTATTTCATTCTAAACAGCTTCTTCAAAACGTCTAGACCATAGCCAGCGAGCCGTTGTGCCTGTGCCATATTTGTTTCTCCAGCTTCTCGATA
>NZ_JAEQCX010000070.1:0-33426 GCF_020738035.1 Microcoleus sp. PH2017_28_MFU_U_A | reverse complement strand
ATCAATGAACATTTTTTGCAGGATAATTGCCATTCAATCAGAAGCGAGATCCCCAATGGCTCCTACACAAGTAGTTACTTTTGTCAAATTTCTTGTTAAGAAAGATGTTTATAAAGCATAGGATCGAAGGGGGACTTTGATCGGAATCTTGTCCCCCCCCCTTAGTAGGGGCGGTGGATGGTGCGGGCCCGCCCTCGGCTAGGGTGATCGGATTCTATGCAACCTCATAAAAAATTGCTATAAGCCATTAATAGTTAACCAAATTGGGTTAACTATTAACACTAAGTGTAATTGGGTTAGTCGAATCAGTTCATTCGGACTGTCAAGGCATCTCGTGCTTGTTCTCGATCGTCAAAATGGACTTTTTCGGTGCCCAAAATCTGATAATCTTCGTGTCCTTTGCCTGCAATCAGCACGCCATCTCCGGGTTTAGCGTCCATAATAGCAGTGCGAATGGCTGCGGCGCGATCGCACATCACGACGGGTTTTACGTCAGCGGGAATGCCTGCGAGCACATCTTCCAAAATGCGATCGGGATTTTCGGTACGCGGATTGTCGGAGGTAACAACAGCTATATCGGCCAACTCTGCCACGATTTTACCCATGATCGGGCGTTTCGTGCGATCGCGATCGCCACCGCAACCAAACACACAAATCATTTGACCGGGAATAAACGGCCGCGAAGCCTTCAACAAGTTCTCCAAACTATCTGGAGTGTGCGCGTAATCGACAATTACACTAATATCTTGATCGGAACTAATTTGCACCCGTTCCATCCGTCCCGGCACTCCCGAAAACAAAGCTAATTTCTCCACAATTGCGGACAAATCTAAACCCAATTCTAAAACCGCACCGACAGCAGCCAGCATATTGGATAAATTGAACTGACCGACTAAAGGCAAAACAAAAGCAGTTTCGCCCTTGGGAGTGTGCAGCATTCCCTTAACTCCATTGGGCTGATACTGCAAATCAAAAGCATACAAATCAGCAGTTTTGTCCGTAGTGCTGTAACTCCATACTTGCTCGGATTTGAGGCTTTCAACAATCCGCCGTCCGTAGGAGTCGTCAATATTAATTACAGCGCGATTTTTGAGATAATTTTGACTAAACAAAAGCGATTTTGCCTCAAAATAATCCTCCATATCGCGGTGATAATCGAGATGATCTTGAGTCAAGTTTGTAAACACAGCAACTTCAAAAGTACAGCCCAAGACTCGCTGCTGTGCTAAAGCATGGGAACTGACTTCCATCACCCCGTGTTTGCATCCAGCGGTGACAGCTTCTGCTAGCTGTTTTTGCAAGTCGATCGCAAAAGGTGTAGTGTAAAGTGCAGTTTGTTGAAAACCCGGCCAGCGAGTGTAAAGCGTGCCGAAAATTGCTGTCGGCAACTGCATTTGATTGAGCAAAAATTCGATTAAATGAGTTGTTGTAGTTTTGCCGTTAGTCCCAGTAACGCCGACAAGTTTTAATTTGCTAGCAGGATTGCCGTAAAATGTGGTGGCTATTTGACCGCAAATTTGAGCCATGTCGGTTGCCACAATCACGCAGGTATCCCCGTCTTGGGGGGGTGTTTTCTCGGCGGCTTGAGTGGAAATTATGGCCGCAATTGCACCGCTGGCGATCGCACTTTGCCAAAAATCTCCGCCATCTACCCGCGTCCCCGGCATTCCCAAAAACAAATCCCCCGCCTGACAAGCATGGGAATTAGTAGATAAACCCTTGACTTCGGCATCGAGGACTCGATGTTGGGTGTCAAAGGAAATGCCGGGAAGTGTTGCTAATAATTCTCTCAATTTCATCTGAAAAACTCCTCACTTGGATGTTTTGAATATGACTTGCGCCAGAAATTGTTCGATCCGCTATCTACAAGCCTTTTCGGTGTAAAATCGGCACTCTCCGGGCCAAGAGTGCGGACTCGGCACCCAAAGGGCTTGATTTTTTGCGTTAAATCATATTATTCTGATTGATCGATTTGCAAATATTTCTGTAACATTTGCTCCAATTGTTGAACTGTACAGCGGGGAGAAGGACGAGGTAATTGTTCTTCTGGGGAAAATGCAGCGTCGCCACCAGAATTTTTGCGTTGGGACTCCACTTTAAACAAAACTGGCACTTCGTACTGGTAAGCTTGAAACCAGTCATCACGTTCGGTAATGTCTCGTACTTCCAATTGAAACTTGAGGCTTTCAATCTGTTCGAGTTTTTCTTGCAACCCTTCGCACAAGTGGCATCCGGGTTTGCTGTACAAAATCAATCGCATCATCAGAGTACAATTAGACTTGATATTAAATTCTCGAAAGTGCGAAAAGTGCGATCCGATCGGAAGTTGGCGAACCAGACTTCGCAAAAAGCAAGCCCCGGCATGATTGACCTCAACGCACGATCGAGGCTATCTTAGCATTGGTGGCGAACCGATTACTACAATTTGCCATCTCAATGCAAATGCCAGCCGATCGAACCCTACACTTTTTCTGTAAAAAATGCAAATTACGCCGGAAATATCTTGCCGAATTAAATTATTGCGTCTGCCTCTCATCATTGGGATTGTTACTATTCACTCGTCCATCAATTCTGTGGGATATGCTGACAAATTTTTCCAGACGTTGATTGCGGGGACTTGGGGCGGTTCTTGCGTGGCTTTTCTGTTCATGCTTTCAGGCTTCCTATTTTTCAGGAATTTTAATTTATCGCTGAATTCTTACAAGGAAAAGCTCCAATCTCGGTTTTGGACTCTCCTGGTTCCCTATTTGTTTTGGAACTTGGCTTTATTGACACTGGTGTTAATTGTGATCAACGTGCCGGCAACGAGTGGAATTATCCAAGGGCATTACAAAAAATATATTGGAGACTACAGTTTTGCCAACTTTATAGATTGTTTGACTGGATATAAAAGCCTTTATCCGATTGCGTTTCATTTCTGGTACGTCCGGGATTTGATGGCGATGGTGATTCTATCTCCGGTATTTTTGCTGATCGCTAGAAAGATACCTTATCTAGGTATAGCTTTGTTTGCCGCGCCTTGGTTGCTGGATTTTCAAATTGGTTTTAGCATCCAGTGGTTGGGGCCGTTGTTCTTTTATTTGGGATGTCTGATTGCTGTTCAAAAATTGGATCTAACTTGGCTCGACCGACGAAAAAGTGCGATTATCGGTATATACTTAGGCATGGCTCTTGTGCTGACAATTACGCAAACAGCCGACATTAAAACTTTCCAGCACCAGTTAGAATGCTGCACGAGAGTAATGGGTACGGCGGCCATTTGGTGCGCTTCAGATTTAGTGTCGGGAAAGCTAGAAAAAGCCTGTTTTAATTTTTCTGGTTTGGCATTTTTTGTTTATGCTATTCACGAACCGACGGTAACAGTTTTTAAGGAAGTTTTTAACAAGTTGTCAAAGCCTTCCAATTCGATAACTGTCATTGTATACTATTTATTGACAATCATTCTGGCAACTTTGATAACGCTGGCGGTGGGGAGTTTTTTACAAAGGTATACGCCTAAGTTCTTTCAAACGATCACAGGTGCAAGGGGATAATCAGTTGACAGTTGACAGTTGACAGTTGACAGTTGATAGTTGATAGTTGATAGTTGATAGTTGACAGCGACCTCTCCCTTGTAGGGAGAAATGATATCAAATCCGGTACCATCGGAATTATTCAGATCTCTATTCTCTCCCTCTGTGTCCTCTGTGTTCTCTGCGGTTAAATCATTCCCATGCAACCGGAAACAATATGAATAGTCTGATTTTAATTTCTCCCTACAAGGGTTCCGGCTTTCAACCAATTCTTTCTGGTAAATGCTGGTTTGGGTTTTCCTTGACTAATGAATCAAGCTTCAGTATAGTATTACAAGTAGCCCAACAAAAAAGGAGGCTGTATGGAGTGGATGGAATACGCAGAAGCTAAGCGAAAATCAGCCAAAAAAATTAGCGCCGATATTCGAGAACGCTGGAACAATCGCATTGTCACGCGGGGATTGCACTTGATGGGTGAAGCGGGGGCGGTGCAGTATTTAGCTGATTACGGGCGCGGCATTGGTACGGCAAAAGTTATTAGTTTTGCACTGTGTGCGGAGTCGGAAGGATACCCGGAAATGGCGATCGGCTTTTGGAAAAGAGCGTTTGAATTGGAAACGGGAGAAAAGCCGACTAAAAACACTCCAAATAAGTCTACCACCAATGCTGCTCCTGCTGCAAAATCAAAGGTTGCGGCCAAAGTTGAGACTGTCAATAATCCGATTGTCCCCGAATTACCTCCGCACTTGCAGCCGGGAAGGATTGTGACGATGCAGCCGGTTGACGCGCCCAGCGAACGTTCTTATTACATCGAAAATCCCGACTATTGGGGACAGCCAAAACGCGACGGCAATCGAGTGGTGGTCGTGGCGACGCCAGATAAAGTATACTACCAATCGCGATCGACAAACCTGCGACAACAAGCGTCAATTGCGATCGATCGCGCTTTAATCGACACAGCAGCTAAAATTGGTATCTTTGTCTTAGACGGCGAACTGTATTACAAAAGCTGTACGGGCAGCGAACACCGCACGGGCGCCCAAGCTGCTACAGTTAATATTGAAAGCGGTTTTCCGACAACCCAGCCAACGGCAGTTTATGCCATTTTTAAAGCTTTGTTTTCCCACGGTAAAGACTTGACTGGGTTGGCGGAATCCGAACGAATAGCCGCCGGAGTTGCAGTTGGCGAAATCTTGGCAAGTTTATCTACGGAATTTGAAATTGTACCGACATCTCGCACCGCAGGCGAAAAACTTTTACTGGCGCAGCAGCAGGAAGCTGAAAACAGAGAAGGCGAAGTTTGGGTTTTACACAACTGTCTCTATGTCGGCGGCAAAGATGTTAAGAAATTTCCGATGGTGAGGACTAAATACTGTCAGGAATATGACTTATTTATTGTCGGGTTGACTCGGACAAAAGTAGCGGGGCGGCCGTTTAGTGCGATCGAAGTTGCACAAGAAATCAATGGCAAGTTAGTACCGATCGGAACAGTGGGAACGGGCTTTAGCAGCGGGGAAATGCTAGAAATTGCCCGACTGTACGAGGCGAACCCTCGCGGAGTCAAAATCAAAGTGCGATCGCAGGGATTGACAGAAAGTGGCAAACTGTGGCACGCCCGATTCCTGGAAATTTGTTAAAATAGCACGGCGGTTGAAACCGCGTCTATACAAACGATGTCTGCCTCCGCAGACTCAAGAAAATAACATAATTTTGCCGTCCGGTATTCAGCCATGTCCTAGCCGGATCTATGAATTTCAACGGGTGCATCTGGTTTTAGCAAATATGTTTGTAGGGGCGAAGCATGACCGCAATCAATATGGGATGATAACTAATAACTTATATGCGGTCATGCTTCGCCCTCTTCAAAAGTGAAATGCACCCATTTCAACAAATATTATCGCACAAAATCAGCCGGGATAAATCAATGGTAATCAGCAAAAACAATTTCTACATTTCACCAGAAGAATACCTAGAAGGCGAACGAGTAAGTCCGATCAAACACGAATACAGACGCGGACACGTTTATGCAATGACGGGGGCAAAAAACCCTCACACTATTATTGCTAGCAATCTAATTCGCCTATTGGGAAATCATCTTCTGAATACGCCATGCTTAGTTCTTACCTCTGATGTCAAAGTCAGACTGGAAGAGGCGAATTGCTATTATTATCCTGACGTGGCGGTAACTTGCGACGAAAGAGATACAAGTTCAACTGAAGACTCCATTCTCTATCCATCTCTAATTATTGAGGTGCTATCTCCTTCAACTGCATCTTTTGACAGGGGCGATAAATTTGCCGATTACCAAACTACATCGAGTTTGCAAGAATACGTACTCATCACTCAATCGGAAATCCAAATTGAGTGTTTTCGACTCAATGGTGAGGGAAATTGGGTTTCTCAGATTTACCGACAAGGAGATGAGTTAGAATTAACAAGTATAAATTTTCGCTGCCCGATCGCCCAAATTTATCAAAAAGTTCCAGGTATTATATGATGAAAGATACAACCAGGTTCGTAATGAGGACTTTAGTCCTTCTCCAGAATCCAAAGAAGGACTGAAGTCCTCACTACAAACCTAAACTACGAACCTAAATTAAGCCCTCACGTTGAAAAGTATAGATTTTCGCCGATCGCCCAAATTTATCAAAAAGTTCCAGGTATTATATGATCGAAGATGAAAGAATTTTTTCAGCCACGAAATCCTTTGGTTCGTACCTTCGCACAAACATTGAGACGCTGCTGTCCCGAGGCGCTTAACTTGTTAAATTCCGGTGCCATCGAAACAGAAATCGACTTATTTAAAAAACGTTACCAACAATCGCTTCCCGAAACATTTTATGATTTTTATCGCTGGTATAACGGTTCCGCTTACGAGAGTTCAGAAAATCAGTGGCTGTTGCCTTTTGAACACGGCAGGAGTATGTTATCTTTGGCATCAATTGCTAAGGAGAAAAAATTTTGGGACGCCCAGAGTCAAGTTAATTTTCAAGAATGGCAGCCCGGAGAATATTGGAACAAAGCATGGATTCCGTTTATGAAAGTAGATAATTTGTGGCTGCGGGTTGTGGATACACAGGGCTGTTTCGGCGGGATTCCGGGACAAATTATCAGTTTCGAGTGCAAAGGCGAACCTTTCAGAAGTATTGAATGCGATTCCTTTGATAAGTGGCTGGAAACTGCGATCGCCAAAATTGAGTTAGAATGTTTGTTTGCAGAGTTTCACGAAATCGGCTTTGAGGAAGAAAAGGCAGTATTTGCGATCGAGAAACGTATCAATCCTAACCGCCGCAGCATTGAACTGGAACCAAGAAAAGTCTAAAATAGAATGAGGGCTTTAGTCCTCACAACAAACAACTAATAACTAATAACTAATAACCAATAAACAATGATTAAAATTTTACACCTTTCAGACATTCACATGGGCAGCGGCTTTTCCCACGGCCGCGTCAATCCAGAAACCGGGTTAAATACGCGGCTGGAAGACTTCGCGGCGACGCTAAGTAAATGTATGGATAGAGCAATTTCTGAACCCGTAGATTTAGTTATATTCGGCGGGGATGCTTTTCCGGATTCAACGCCGCCACCGTTTGTTAAAGAGGCTTTTGCGAGCCAATTCAGCCGCTTGGTAGAGGCGCAAATTCCGACTGTTTTGCTAGTAGGAAATCACGACCAACATTCGCAAGGACAAGGCGGCGCGAGTTTGGGAATTTACCGGACTTTGGGAATACCTAAGTTTATTGTAGGCGATCGCCTCGACACGCACCTCATACACACCCGCAGCGGGCCTGTACAGGTGGTGACGCTGCCTTGGTTGACGCGATCGACCTTAATGACGCGATCGGAGACTGAAAGCCTTTCTGTGAGCGATGTTAACCAATTATTAACCGAAAAACTGACGATCGCCATGGAAGGCGAAATCCGCCGCCTCGATCCAAATATCCCCACCGTACTATTAGCGCACTTAATGGCAGATAAAGCAAGCCTGGGTGCAGAGCGTTTTTTAGCAGTCGGTAAAGGATTCAACATACCCGTTGCCATGCTAACACGCCCTTGTTTCGACTACGTTGCCCTCGGTCACGTCCACAAACACCAAAATCTCAACGCCAACAACAATCCGCCCGTAATTTATCCCGGAAGCATCGAACGAGTTGACTTTAGCGAAGAGAAAGAAGACAAAGGCTTTGTGTTGATTAATTTGGAACGCGGGAAAGCTGAGTGGGAATTTTGCACTTTGCCGGTGCGGGTGTTTCAGACGATTAAGGTGAACGTATCTGAATCGGAGAGTCCGCAAGCCGACTTGGTGAAAGCCATTGGGAAGAAGGAAATCCAAGATGCTGTCGTAAGATTGATCTACCAATTGCGATCGGAACAATTAGACTTAATTGATAACGCCGAATTGCACGCACTTCTCGGCGCAGCGCACAGCTACACAATTCAACCAGAATTAGTTAGTCAGTTAGCAAGACCGCGGTTGCCGGAATTAAATGCTAATAATAGTATAGAACCTTTAGATGCTTTAAAAACTTATTTAGCAAGTCGCGAAGATTTGAAAGATATTACTGAGAGTATGCTAGATGCCGCGCGGGATTTACTGGGAGTTGAAGAAGAAGTTTTAGTCGAATTTTAGGTATTGTCTGTCACGTTATATGCGGATCTCTACATAAAAATATTACGTGGCAGTTGGTAGGTGCTAATAGAGGATCGTCTTCCACATAGTCTAGGTGAAAATGTTCACCTTTTTGACTATCTTCATGGAAATAGCTTAGTAATGACATACCCAGCTTATGAAAAGCAGATTTAGAACCTTCAAAGACCAGATTTTTATTGTTTAGGGAAATTTTGATTAAATCTAATCTTTCTGGATTTTTTATCTGAGACAACTTCATGGAAATAGCTTCCAGGTTTTCAGGATAAAACTCTGAGTTTATTTTTTCCGCAGGAAGCTTCAAATCTTCACTGATGCTTTCGCAAAGTTCTCCCAGTTCGATAATACCTCGTGGTGAATCAGATATTTCTATTTCTGGTCTGTCCCAGTTGCCATCACATAAAATATACACAGTTTGCCTCCAGATCAAGTAATCTGTTGTTGTAATTCACGAATCAGCATTCCCAAAAACCTCACCCGCAGCCAACCGAGTACCATTGGCAAAATCCACGCCAGACTGAACTTTTTTACCAGCCAACTGCACCTCCCGCAATAATAGCAAACCATCGCCAGTTTGGACGATCGCCCCCAAGCCCTTCACAACCTTCACAACCTCCCCATTTGCGCCCGACAACTGATCCAAAACAGGCCATTCCCGTTCCAAAACCCTCAACTCCGGCGGTAATTGCAGCCAATATTCCGGCCCCACCGGCACAGTTGCGATTACTTTCAGGGAATTACCGCGAAAAGTCGTAGTGCAATCCGGGAAAAAACCCCTAACTTGATTGTGAAGCGCGATCGCACTTTTCGACCAATCCAGCACAAAATCAGCCGCCTTAATCATCGGCGCATAAGTCGCCTCATCATCATGCTGAACAACCGGTTCAACTTCCCCATCCCTCAATTTTATCAAAGTTTCCACCAATAAATCCGCCCCAAGTTCCGCCAACCTGTCGCCCAAAGAATCAGCATTATCCAACAGCGTAATTCCCGCAAAAGCCTTCAAAAGCATCGCCCCAGTATCCATACCAGCATCCATCAGCATAGTAGTAATTCCAGTAGCCTTTTCCCCATTAAAAAGACACCGCTGAATCGGCGCCGCCCCGCGATACTTCGGCAAAATTGAACCGTGAACATTAACGCAAGCCAAACTAGGAATATCCAGAATTTCTTGAGAAAGAATCTGGCCGTAAGCCACCACCACAAACACATCAGCCTCTGCTTCCCGCAACTTAGCAATAGTTTCCGCATCCTTCTTAATTCGGCGCGGCTGCAAAACTGGGAGACTGTGATTTAAAGCCACATCTTTTACAGGTGAAGGCATCAATTTATTCCCCCTTCCCCGGCGCTTATCCGGCTGAGTCACCACACCCACAACCTCAAATTCTGGATGACTCAGCAAACTGGATAAAGTAGGAACAGCAAAGTCAGGAGTGCCAAAAAAAACAATTTTCATCGATTTTTAGTTAGTTTTTATAATAATAACAAAATTACGCCATCAACTCATCCAACACCACGCTAAAACCGGACAACACAAGCTGAGTCTTCGCCACCTCACCAGGCTTAAATAAAACTGTCGCACCTTGAGTAATTACTAACACCCAACTACTCTTCGGAAATAGCAGCCAAACTTCCAAACAACCAGACTCTAAATACTCCTGTGCTTTTGCAAAAACATCATCAGCAAAATCGTTAGGCGAAACAATCTCAGCTAGCAGCGGAAAACTCTGCGGCAAAACTGAAAACTCTCCAACTTGCGCCAACAGTTCAGGAGTAATATAAGATACATCTGGTATTCGCCCTTTTTTCAGAGTTTGACAAGTGACTTCCACATAAACCTCGCCCCCTTGCCCGCTTGAGATCATGTAACTTCTCCAGTAATAATCTAGCTTTGATTGAATGCGACGAGTCTTTGCAGTCATTCCCGGTTTCCCTACTACTTCTCCATTCACAAATTCTACAGGATGTTTGACTATCACTTTACCGTCTGCCCACTCCGTCCCGTCAGGAGGATTTTGCATCCATTCTTCCAAAGTTAAATCTAACTGTTCTACACTAAAACTTGTCATCTGATTCACCAATTTTACTGCTAGTATCGATTTTATCATATCTGCCAAAACATGAAAAAATCCTTGAATATGCGGCAGCTAGCCAGTCGCAGCTTGTTGGCAGATACCGCACAACCACAGTTGACAGTTGACAGTTGACAGTTGACAGTTGACCTAGAACGAAGAGGATTGGAGTAATGAATAGTCTGATTTTAATTTCTCCCGCTCCGGCGGGCGGGCTTTCAACCAATTCTTTCTGGTAATATATTCATAACGAACAAGTCAGCCAATGGCTATTAACCGAATTCTCGCATTCGCGCGCGTCGAAATGCCTGACTTGGCAAAAGATCGATCGCACCTGACAGCAATTTCTTGCGATCGGATGTGCCCGCAAGATACACTATATCCTTTGTCAGAAAGATGAGGTACTCATGGGCATAGGTCATAGGGCATGGGGCATAGGGCATACCTGACTTTTTTGAGAACCGCTATAGGAGGCAAATTTTTGACAATTTTGTTTCAAAATACCTCCGAATTAGAGACAAATCAACTTCGGAAAAATTCTGAGATTCAACCAGTTTCACCCACCTCTAACCACCTGCGCTTGCTAAAAAATCTTCTTCCCTCTAAGCAAAGCTAAAAAATGATTTTATCCAAACTTCTCAAAGCACTTAAAATGCAAGTCAAACGAGTTGCGTGCATTTTACTTGCCTTAAATCTACTGATATTAAGCGGCTGTCAAAATATTCCCCAAAATAGCGATAAAATTAAACTCACATTGTGGCACGGCATCAATCCCCCGCCCAATCGCGACGTATTTAAAACCCTCACCGACAAATTCAACCAAACGCATCCCCACATCCAAGTAGAACAAATTTACATCGGCCAGCCCGACCAACAACTGCCAAAAATTCTTACCTCAATAGTAGGAAATGCACCGCCAGATTTGCTGTGGAATACTGCCACAATGGCCGGCAAACTAGCAGAACTCCAAGCAATTAAACCGCTAGAAAACTGGCTCGACAAATCCCCCATCAAAGGCGAAATCGATCCCTCACTTTTCGAGTCAATGGAACTCGGCGGACACACTTGGTCAATTCCCCTCGCCACCAACAATACAGGAATATTTTACCGTCCCAGCTTGTTTGCAGCAGCAGGAATTAAAAAAGTGCCGCAGAATTGGCAAGAATTAAAGCAAACAGCCCGATCGCTCACACAGGACACCAACGGAGACGGACGCACAGATCGACACGGCATAGTGCTCCCCCTAGGCAAAGGAGAATGGACAGTATTCACCTGGCTGCCGTTCATGTTCAGCGCAGGCGGCGAACTCGTGAGAGAAACATCTCAAACTCCCGTACCCCAAATAGACAACCCGGGTTCTCTCGCGGCCTTGGAATTGTGGAAGGACTTGTTAACAGAAGGTTCGGGAATACTGTCAGCACCCGAACGCGGTTACGAACTCGATAACTTCATCGCGGGTAAAGTCGCAATGCAAATCACCGGGCCGTGGACTCTAGCACAATTGCAGCAAAGCGCGATCGACTATGCAGTGATGCCTATACCCGCCCTCAAGCGCTCCGCCACTGTTGTTGGGGGTGAAAACCTATTTTTAATGAAAACCTCGCCAGAACGCGAAAAAGCAGCCCTTGAATTCCTAGAATACGTTCTTGGCGAAGAATTCCAAACAGCCTGGGCGTTCGGCACAGGTTACTTACCAATTAACTTAAAATCGAGAGAGAGCCGAACTTATCAAAGTTTTGTGAAAAAAAATCCTGTTTTGGGAGTATTTTTAGAACAAATGAACTCAGCCCGATCGCGCCCAATTATCTCTGGTTACTCTCGCGTGTCAGAAAACCTTGGCCGCGCCATAGAAGCAACTCTTCTGGGCCGCAACCCCCAAGACGCTCTTAAAGAAGCTCAAGACCGTTTGACATTAACCTTAGATATTGCAGTCAAGTGAGATTGGGCATTGGGCATTGGGCATTGGGCATTGGGCATTGGGCATTGGGCATTGGTCAGTAGTCATTGGTCAGTAGTCATTGGTCATTGGTCATGTTTTGCGAACTTAATAACTCGCGAACCTTATTAGTCATTAGTCATGTTTTGCGAGCGTCCCCGCTCGCGAACGTTATTAGTCATTAGTCATTAGTCATTGGTAATTAATAAGACAAATGGCGATTACTTTACGAAATTCGACAATCGCTCTCTGGCAACAATCACAGAAAAATAGAAAATGTTTTTTTGATGTAAATTCTTTGTTTTCACTGTATTCGACGAAAGACTTGAAGGCTCGATTAACGGGAGCATCTCAGTTTTGCATTTAGATAGATAGTGAGAGCGTCCCCGCTCGCGTATCGTATAATACGCCAGCTCGCGACAGCTCGCACTATAAGAAAAAAATGCTTTTTACAAAAATGAGATGCTCCCCGATTAACGATTAACGATTAACTCGATTAATTGGTTGAAAATCTCATGAAAATCATTCCAACCTGCACTTACAATCAGAAACCGAGTTTCTTGCCCCGCACTTACCTGAAAGCTCAGATGTTGCGTGGGTGTTATCGGTTCGTTAGATATTATTGACCATGGTGCAAGATGTTAGAGTGAATAGAGTTGCGATCGCCCGACACGAACAGACACCCGCAGTCGCTCGGTCATAAATCTTTAGCGAAAACCAAAAATTAACAGACCGAATGCTTAGCCATCACAGATATATTGGCAAAAAACAGAGGCTCCCGAAATTTATGCCCAGATGCGGTCGCACAGCAAAAAAAACAGAACCCTCAACGGCTCCACAAAAAATTATCTCAACAGGTTATTCCCTACCTACCACCCATGACAAGCGAATTTCTGTATGTGGTACAAGCCCCCAGATTTATCCGTGGAATCAATCCCAAATCTAAAATCGAAAATCCTCTCTTCCCCCGAATTTATCCGTGGGGTCGCCTCTAAAATCTAAAATCTAAAATCTAAAATCTAAAATCTAAAATCGATTGACCTACGATCGCCTAATAGAAAGATTTTTCCTACCCCGTGCCTGTCCCGTGCCACCTACTGATACCAAAACCAGCATCCACCTTTTCCCCAAACGACAATGCAGAAAAAGTTCCTTAACGCAATCAAAGGACATTCCTGGCGGTACTTCTTCGCAGTAGGGGCGATCGCCCTGATCTACTATTTGGCATCGCAATTCGCCATTGCCACCCTCACCCTGAGTTCAGAAATTTACCCCATGTGGCCAGCAGCAGGAATTGCTCAAGTCGCTCTGCTGCTGTTTGGGCGGCAACTGTGGCCGGGAATTGCGATCGGCGCCTTCCTGTTCATCATGAGCGCACCGGCGGCCAGCATCGGCACTGCTTTGATCTCAGCGGGCGCCAGAGCCTTGCAAGCGTGGACGGGAACTTATCTGCTACAGCGCATTAACTTTAGCGCCGGACTCGATCGACTCAAAGACGTTTTAGGAATAGTCGGACTAGCAGCCTTAGCATCTACCCTAATCAACTCCACCATCGGCAGCATCATCGTGTGCGTAAGTGGTTTCTCTAGCTGGAGCAATTTTGGGACGATTTGGGGTACTTGGTGGGTAGGAGACGCGATGGGAATTTTGCTCGTCGCCCCCCTGCTGCTGACGTGGCACAAATTACCCAAAAGCCCCACCCATCGCAAACAGATAGCTGAACGAGTTATTTGGCTGCTGCTGCTGCTAGCGATCGGCTGGCTCGTCTTCTGTTCCCGCACCCGCGCGGCCTACGCTCGCTATCCCCTAGAATACTTACCATTTCCCCTAGTAGTTTGGGCTGCCTTTCGATTCGGCCAGCGCTACACGGCCCTCGCCAACTTCATCCTCTGCGGCTTCGCCATCTGGGGCATCGCCCGAGGCAGCGGCCCCTTTCTCAAACACGCCAGCAGCATCCCCCAAGCACTGTTATCCCTGCAAGCCTTCATCGCCGTCATCGCCGTTACCGGCCTAGTCTTAGCCGCCACCGTCGCCGAACGCCACCAAGCAGAAGTCTCCCTGCGCGCCAGCGAAGCCAGCCTCGCCAACGCCCAGCGCATCGCCCAGCTAGGCAACTGGGACTTAGATCGCAACACGGAGCAATTGCGTTGGTCAGAAGAAATTTATCGCATCCTGGGAGAACGCCCGGGAACTTTCGATCCCAGCCTCGAAGCCTTCTTGAAATACGTGCATCCCGAAGATAGAGAATTGGTCAAAAGGTCGATCGAAGCTGCTATATTTCAGCAACAGCCTTACAGCATCGACTACAGGCTGCTACTCCCCGACGGGAGGAGCCGCACAGTCTGCGAACAAGCCGCCATCAACTCCCTCTACATCACCAGCACCGTCCAAGACATCACAGATAGAAAGCGCGCCGAAGCCGCCCTGAATTCTTCAGAAGAAAGATTTTCCAAGGCTTTTCACGCTTCTCCTGTTGGGATCGGCATCTGCACCCTCACAGACGCCCGCTTCCTCGATGCCAACGACAGCTTTTTGCGATCCTTAGGCTGGTTGCGGGAGGAATGTATCGGCCGCACCCCCACCGATTTAGGAATGTGGGTCAATTCAGAAGACGAGCGGCGGCTAGCCAACGTGTTGCGGGAAGAAAATTCGATCGGCAACCAAGAAATCAAAATTCGCACCAAAGCCGGCGAAGTGCGCGACTGGCTGATGTCAGGGGAACTCATCGACCTCGGCAGCACTCAGTGCGTTTTAATCATGACCAGCGACATCACCGAACGGTTGCGTTCCGAAGAATTCCGTCGCGCCGCATTAGCAGCCGAAACTGCCAATCGATCTAAAACCATCTTTCTCGCCAACATGAGTCACGAACTCAGAACCCCCCTCAATGCGATCATCGGCTACAGCGAGCTCCTGCAAGAAGATGCCCGAGACCTCGATGCCGAAGAGTTCATCGACGACCTCCAAAAAATTAACACTGCCGGCCAGCACTTGCTAGGGCTGATTAAAGATATTCTCGACTTCACTAAAATTGAAGCAGGTCACATCGACTTGCACATCGAAACCTTCACCATTTTAAATCTGGTGCAGGAAGTTGTCGGCACGATCGCGCCGATGGCAAACAAAAATAGCAATATCTTAGAAATACAATGCCCTGAGGATATTGGCTCGATGCAGAGCGACTTAACTAAACTCCGCCAGTCCTTGCTCAACCTCCTCAGTAATGCCTCGAAGTTTACTTCCTCGGGCGCGATTAGTTTCACCGTTACCCGCTGCGCCGAAACCCCCGCCGAGGCTTCCCAGAGACGCAAAAAACAAGGAGCCTATAGAGGACTTAACCCCTTAGAAAATAGCTCGTATTCCTGGTCTGCCTCTCAAGATTGGATTGTTTTTACAGTCAAAGATACTGGTATTGGCATGAGTTCCGAACAGTTAGTCAAAATCTTCGAGCCTTTCACCCAAGCCGATTCCTCAACTACTAAGAGGTTCGGCGGCACTGGTTTGGGGCTGACGATTACTAAGAAGTTCTGCGAAATGATGGGCGGAGATATTACCGCTTCCAGCGAGTTGGAAAAAGGTTCTACTTTTACAATTCGGCTGCCAGCTATCATCAACTAAATTTTATTTTTCCCGGAAAAGTATGATCGATAAGAAATTTTGTGAGTTGTTGTTGGCTGCTGCCAATTTTATTAATGACACGCTCTCGCTCCCAAAACCCGGTTGCTTCACCTGAGTCGAGCAGTCAGTCGATTTGAGACTTGAAATTTGAGATTTACTCTACAGATGAATCTGGGAGCAGGAACAGGAGTATAAAATTTTGATCTCTCCACGACAGGAGTACCTCGGACTTTATCAGTTTTTGGTGGCTCAAAAAACCTAGTTCTGGCAGAAACCGAGGTTGTCAGCGTCAGTTCACTGTGATAATATGATACAATTTTTAAGTAGGTGGCAGACATTTAGAGCATGGGTTTGTTGACGATGTAATTTTTTTAGACTAAATATAACTTAGGGCGATTTAAAAGATTTTGGATAACGCAGATGACAGCTATGGTTCTCGATAGAACCTGTGATAGAGTTAGATTGCGTACCTTGCCAGTCACTGTATAGCTGCGTATATATACTATTAATTAAAAAGATATACTGTAAAAAGTTGCCTACAAAGCGCCCGAAATTATGCATCCCTACCTCCAGCGCCAACTCGAACAGCTCGGTTTAGCCGGCGAGTCTCCCCCTCCCACTGCCGAGCAGTGGCAGCTATTCTTAGAGCAGGTAAGTTGTAGCTACGACGGCGCTCCAAGTCAGCAGCAACCCTCGGGATTAAAGGATTTTGCCTCTTCGTCCCCATCCTCTCAAGACTCTCGAACCGCTTCAGAATTCGATCGACTGCGATCGACCGTCAACAGTTTGGGGGTGGGATTGTGTATCCTTGACGGCAAGGGGTTGGTCATCTCGGTGAATCCAGCAGCCGAACGCTTGTTGGGCTGGCGAGAGTCGGAACTTGCAGGCATTTCGCTGCTAAATCGCATTGCCCCCCAGCAAAAGCAAGGCAAAAAATCCCCCGTTTTGAAGGCTCGGAAACAAAAAAACCACAAAAATGAAGATGGGGCGATCGCACATACACTATCTTTACAAGAGGCGATCGCCAACCGTCAACCTTGTAGCAATTGGGACTATGAGTTTCTATGTAGCGACGGGAAAATTTTACCAGTTTCCTATTTTTTCAATCCTGTAATTGAGGGTGGCGAAATATCAGTCTTGGTATTTTTTGAGCAGGGAGAACACCAGCAGCTCTCGATGCTGCAAGCCGTTTTGGACTCAACAGATGCGGGAATTATCGCGGTTGACACCAAAGGCAATGTATGCAATTACAATCAGAAATTTGTCGAGATGTGGGGTTTGTCTCACGCAGCAGGAAACTTGAGCCGATCGCCCGCAGGCAATAGTGAAAAAAACATCGCCACAGAATTCCCCTTCGCTAGGGAACAATTAAAAGACCCCCAAAGATTTCTCGAACGCGCGATGCAAGTGTCGGCCCAACCAGATGCGAAAATCAGCGACTTATTAGAATTTAAAGACGGAAGAGTTATCGAATTAAATTCACTGCCATCAAAAGTTGGAGCAAACACAGTTGGCAGAATATGGAGCTTTCGAGACGTTACCGATCGCCAAAAAATAGCACAATCTTTGCAGGAACGAGTAGAATTTGAGGCATTGATTGCTACTTTGTCAACCTATGCGATCGCTCTGCCCGGAGCGGACATAGATGAAGGGTTCGATCGCACTCTCCAAGCAATCGCCCAGTTCAGCCACTGCGACCGCAGTTACATATACTTGTTATCGGCAGACAAAACTCGCGCTCACAAAACCTACGAATGGTGCGCCGAGGGTGTTCCGACCCAAATTAAAGACCGCGCCCCCCAACAAATAGACATCGCCCAAATCCCTTGGATTGCAGAAAAGCTCGATCGCGCCGAAGGCCTGCACATTAGAGAAATCCGCGAACTCCCGCCCCCAAATCAAGCCGAAATAGCTTGGTTGACAGGCAAAAACTTAGCAACATTCCTGACAAACTCCTCCTCGGAAACAGCAACCGCTTCCGCAGGTACGATCGCACATTCGGGCAAAACCAAATTAAACAAACCTCAAAAAAATCTGCGATCGCTAATCGTGATTCCCCTAATTTGCAGTGAAAACCTACTAGGATTTCTCGGATGCGACAGTTACAAACCTGCTGCGAGTCGATCGACCGAAATATCAACTCATCTAAAAATGGTAGGAGAAATGCTCGCCAATGTCCTAGAACGCCAACGCGCAGAAACAGCTTTGAGAGCAGCCGAAACCAAATACCGCAGCATCTTTGAAAACGCAGCCGAAGGCATCTTCCAGACAACCCCAGACGGACGTTACCTCACCGCCAACCCAGCACTAGCCGGGATTTACGGCTACGAAACAGTCGCCCAAATGGTCGGCGAACTAGCAAACATCAGCAGCCAACTTTACGTTGACTCCAACCGGCGCGCTGAGTTTATAGCCCAATTGGCCGCGCGCCACCAAGTATCAAAATTTGAATCCCAAATATACCGCCGGGACGGCAGCACGATCTGGATTTCCGAAAACGCCCGCAGCGTCTGCGACGAAAGCGGCAGCATTTTGTACTTTGAAGGCACTGTCACCGACATCACCCATCGCAAACTTGCAGAATCCGCCATGCAGTCGGCCCTAGAAGCAGCAGAATCCGCCAACAGGGCAAAAAGTACATTTCTCGCCAACATGAGCCACGAACTGCGGACGCCCCTGAATGCCATCATCGGCTACAGCGAAATGCTCCAAGAAGAAGCCGAAGACTCCGGCGATGAAACCTTCGTCCCAGACCTCGAAAAAATTCGCGGCGCAGGCAAACACCTGTTATCGATGATCGATGACATCCTAGATATCTCTAAAATTGAAGCAGGTCGAATGGATCTCTACTTAGAAAACTTCGACATTCATGCCTTGATTGAAAGTGCTGTGGAGACAGCGAAGCCGCTAGTGGAAAAAAACGGCAACACGGTAGAAGTCTACTGTCCAGAAAATCTCGATACGATGCACGCCGATATGACCAAAGTCCGGCAAGTGCTGCTGAACCTACTCAGCAACGCTGCGAAGTTCACCAAAAACGGGAAAATTGCGATCGGAGTTGAAAGAATTACCAATGAACAATTAAGAATGAAAAATCAAGAGGAATCTGCCCAAATTTTAATTTCTAACTCAGAATTTTTAAGTTTTCGCGTCACCGACACCGGCATCGGCATGACAAAAGATCAATTGCAGCGAGTTTTCCAACCTTTTACCCAAGCTGACGCCTCAACTACCAAGCAGTATGGCGGCACCGGTTTGGGACTAGCTATCAGCCAGCGCTTCTGCCAGATGATGGGCGGCAGCATTGAAGCAAGCAGCACGTTGGGCATAGGCACTACTTTCACCGTACTCTTGCCCAGCGCCATCAAAGAACCGGAAATCCCCAACAAAGTCGGCGACAGCACTAGGACTGCGGACGCACCTGCTGTCGGCACGGTGCTGGTAGTTGACGATGACCCCATCTCCCAGGATTTGATCGAGCGCGCCCTCGCTCGCCAAGGACTGCACATAGAAGTCGCAGGTAACGGCGAGGAAGCCCTCAGGCTCGCGAAGCAACTGCGGCCAGACGCCATTACCCTGGACGTGATCATGCCCGGAATGGACGGCTGGGCGGTGCTGTCGGCCCTCAAGGCAGATCCTGACCTTGCCGAGATTCCCGTAATCCTGCTATCCTTTGTTGGCAACAAAAGCCTCGGCTTTGCATTGGGCGCTTCGGACTACCTCACCAAACCAGTGGACGGCAAACGGCTGGTTGCTTTGTTGAACAAGTACCGACGCGACCAAGAAGGCGTTGCGGCTCACAGTTTGCCCTGTCAGATATTAGTTGTGGAAGATGACGATGCCACCCGCAAAATACTGCGGCGGATATTAGAAAAACAAGGCTGGGCTGTGGCGGAAGCTGACAGCGGACGCACTGCTCTCGAACAGCTAGAAGTCGATCGCCCGCAATTGATTTTGCTGGATTTGATGCTGCCAGAAATGGATGGTTTTGAGTTGATCGCCGAACTTCGCAAGTCGCATTCAGAAGATCCTATACCGATCGTCGTAATTACCGCCAAAGACCTGACGACCGCAGAAAGTCAGCAACTCAACGGCTATGTCGATCGGGTTCTGCAAAAGGGAGTCTACAGTTGCGATACTTTGCTGCGCGATGTTCGTTCTATAGTGAATGACAGGCTCGATCGCAGGTATGACTCGAAAGGCAAGGAGAACACCAATGGCTAAAATCCTGTTGGTCGAAGATAACGAAATGAACAGGGATATGCTGTCGAGGCGTCTGGCCCGCAAGGGACATGAGGTCTTTATTGCTGTGGACGGTGCTGAGGGAGTGTCGATGGCCCTCGACAAAGTACCGGATTTAATTCTGATGGATATGAGTCTACCAGTGCTCGACGGCTGGCAAGCAACCCAGCAAATTAAGGCAGCTCCTCAAACTAAAACGATCCCGGTGATTGCGCTAACGGCTCACGCAATGGCGGGCGATCGTGAAAAGTGTATCGCAGCCGGCTGCGACGACTACGACACCAAACCCGTGGAGTTTCCCCGACTTCTGGGTAAGATTGAATTGCTTCTGAAAGAGGCCATGACTTGAGAGTCCCCGCCGTAACACCGATCGGGATTCTTAAGACATTAAAGCCTCAGTAGACTTTGAGTCGGACTTAAGTACCAAATAGTTTGCTAAACTTATCCACAGTTAATTACCTAGACGAGGTTTAACCATGTTTGCCGTCAAACGAGCGCTCAAATTGAATAATAGGGAAGCGACCTTGATGGCGAAACACGCAGGATTTCGGCGCGTGGTATTTAACATGGGGTTAAGTTTGCGGACTCAAATGTACAGTGAGGGGAAACTTACAGACTCAAAGGTGATTAACGAAATTAAAAAAGTTTTCACTAATTACGTCAAAAAGCACCCTGAATTCGCTTGGATGAACCAATTGTCTAGCCGAGTTTACCAAAACGCTTTGATTGACTTGAAAGATGCTTTTAGCCGATATCGTTCTGGTTCTTCAGGTCATCCAAAATTCGCCAGTCGTCGAGACGGTCAATCTTTTACGGTTGATTCATCTAACGGCAAAGTTTTGTTAAACGCTGGCAACACTATTAAGATTCCTACTCTGGGAACTTTTCGGCTTTACGAAGCCCTAGATTGTAGTTTTATTTCTCAAACTTTCACGATTTCAAAAGAAGGGAATCGCTGGTTTGTTTCTATCTGCGTTGATGCAGAGCGTCTCCCGGTTCAGCAGTCTGAAAGTTCTGTGGGAATCGATGTTGGTATCAAGTCATTTGCCACTCTGTCAAAAGGGCAGTTTTTTGATGCACCGAAGCCGTTAATAGCCCGTGCGAAAACAAAGCTTGCTACTTTACAGCGCCAAGCATCAAAGCAGGTAAAAGGCTCTCGAAATCAGCGTAAAACTTACAATAAGATTAGCCAGATTCATGCAAAGATAGCTCGTATTCGCCGAGATTTCCTTCACAAGTTAACAACTTATTTAGCTAAAACTTTTAAGTTAATTAAGATTGAAAATTTGAACGTCAAAGGAATGATGGCAAATCACAAGTTAGCGGGAGCAATATCTGACCTTGGTTTTTATGAGTTTAAACGTCAACTCGACTATAAATGTCAAATGTATGGAGCTAACTTGGTATTGGTAGACCAGTGGTTTCCTAGTACCAAAACTTGCTCAAATTGCGGCACAAAAAAAGATATGCCACTAAGCATACGGACTTTTGACTGTCCTGTTTGTGGCAGATATTTGGATCGCGATTGGAACGCCAGCATTAACATTTTAAATTGGGAACCCTCGGCTTGAGGGGGATAGCCTACTTATCTTGGGATAGCCGACTACCCAACAGCGTAGGAAGTAAACTCGTAATTGTATCTAAAGATGGCTTTAGATAGGTTTAGGTAAGTTTTATGAAGCAGGCAAGCAATGGCTAAAATCCTGTTGGTAGAAGATAACGAAATGAACAGGGATATGCTGTCGAGGCGCCTCGCCCGCAAAGGGTATGAGGTGTCGATTGCTGTTGATGGCGCGGAGGGGGTATCGATGGCGAAGACAAAAGTACCGGATTTGATTTTGATGGATATGAGCCTGCCGGTGCTCGACGGATGGCGAGCAACCCAGCAAATTAAAGCGGATCCCGAAACTAAAATGATTCCGGTGATTGCGCTGACGGCTAACGCTATGGCGGGCGATCGTGAAAAGTGTTTGGCGGCAGGCTGCGACGATTACGACACCAAACCTGTGGAATTTCCGCGACTTTTGAGTAAAATCGAAATGCTTCTGAAAGAGGCCATGCAATGAAAACTGACGACGGCAGCGTCCTGGTTGTTGACGATAATGAGGTAAACCGCGATTTGCTGGCCCGCCGACTTCAGCGTCAAGGCCACGCGGTGACTGTTGCTGAAGATGGTCTCCAAGCTATGGCACTGATGCGTAGTGAGCCTTTTGATTTGGTACTCCTGGACATTATGATGCCACAAATGAACGGCTATCAAGTTCTGGAACATCTGAAAGCAGACGAGCAGTTGCGCCACATCCCAGTGATTATGATTTCGGCGGTGGACGATATCGACAGTATTGTCCGCTGTATTGAATTGGGGGCGGAGGATTATCTTTCTAAACCTTTCAATCCAGTTTTGCTCAAGGCTCGGATTAGTGCGTGTCTGGAAAAAAAGCGGCTGCGGGATAAGGAACAAACTTATCTGCGGGAGTTGGCCGAGGAAAAGGAAAAGTCCGAGCGTTTGCT
Source organism: Microcoleus sp. PH2017_28_MFU_U_A (assembly GCF_020738035.1). NCBI lineage: Bacteria > Bacillati > Cyanobacteriota > Cyanophyceae > Oscillatoriales > Microcoleaceae > Microcoleus > Microcoleus sp. PH2017_28_MFU_U_A. Next base: position 10,887 of record NZ_JAEQCX010000070.1, on the reverse strand, counting down.
ACTGAATATTTTGCCAGGCCCGATCGCCCAACGCCTCAAAGAAGGAGAAAATACGATCGCCGACAGTTTCGCGGAAGTGACTGTCATGTTTGCCGATTTGGTTGGTTTTACCAAGCTTTCGGCTCATTTGTCGCCAGCGGAGTTAGTGGAATTGCTCAACGAGATTTTTTCAGCTTTTGACGAGTTGGCCGATCGCTACGGACTTGAGAAAATTAAGACGATCGGCGATGCTTATATGGTGGTTGGCGGTTTGCCAAAAGTAAGCGACAACCATGCCGAGAGCATTGCAGAAATGGCGATCGACATTCTAGGAGCAATGGCTCAAATCCGCACCAAGGGAGGACAGCCGCTCAGCATCCGCATCGGCATCCACACGGGCCCCGTAGAAGCCGGAGTCATCGGCACTAAAAAATTTACTTACGATTTGTGGGGAGACACAGTAAATACAGCTTCCCGGATGGAATCTCAAGGCATTCCCGGCGGCATTCAGGTGACAGTTGCTACCTACGAGCGCCTGCGGAATAAATATGTTTTTGAGGAGCGCGGCGTGATTTCGGTGAAAGGAAAAGGCGATATGATGACTTATCTGCTTGTGGCCCGAAAAGGTGCATAATTGACAGTTGTCAGTTGGCAGTTGGCAGTTAACTATTACCAATTACCAATTACCAATTACCAATTACCAATTACCAATTACCAATTACCAATTACCCAATTACTAAATTGAAAAATGAACGTAAATTCTAACCTTTTAATGTATGCCCAATGGGCAGGAATTCTAACAGTAGCCTTGTTTGTTTTAACCATCGTAGCATTTATCTTGAAATGGGGTTTTCGCTTCCGATTGGTAGGAGTGAGCAGCTTTATGGCCGTCATTGCTGCGAGTATATTCGGTCTCGGTTTAGGACTGTTTTCGCGCACAGAAATTCCCGGTGCAGTGCGCTATTCTTTAGTTTACGATACTGGCGGCGCCCAAACTGTAGTTACCGTGCCACCTTCAATTACTGAATCCGAGTTAGAAGCAACAATGCAGCAAGTGGCTGCTGATTTGTACTCTCCAGGGCGATCGGGAAGCGGAAGAGATTACATGACAATCCGCGTTCGGACGGTGGTACATCCTGAGCCTGGTCTGTCTCAGCCGCTGTTTTTGGGTGAGGTGCGACGATCGCTCGCGACTAGGTATGATGACAAAATGGCGATCGACATCTACCCCGAAAAAGTCGCTATTCTGAAAAAGTATCAAGCCTAAAAATCAATTATTCGGCGAGTGAAACCGCTTCTACAAAAACAAAGTCCGCCTGCGCGGACTAAGATTCAGTTCAGAAACCGGGTTTTTAGGAAAAGACTTTATTGTAGCCGATAGATTCTATAAAAACCCGGTTTCTTTGGTCGAAGTGGGTAACTCCCGATCGCATACTAGATGGTTATCAAAAAAGGATATAATTATGACTCAAGATTCCGAAAAATTACTAACAAACCTCTTCAATGCTTGCAATCCATACGAGCCTTTATCGGCAGGCGATCCGCGATATGTTAACTGTGGGGAAGTCTGAGGAGATGACAATATTACCGTAGACCTGGGCCTAAATATTCAGCGTTCTCAAGAGATGACTTGTCAGTTGTATGCCGGACATTTTGGTGCAGGAAAATCAACCGAATTACGAAGACTAGAACAGTATTTGCAAGAACAAGGTTATTTTGTAGTTTATTTCGCCGCTGAGGAACAAGATATCAATACCGAAGATACGGAATATACAGATATTTTGCTGGCTTGTACCAGACATTTATTAGAAGCAATTAGACTTCTTGCAAAAATACTTAGGACGGGCTAGAAGCCCATCCCACAATTTTTTTTTCTTGTGGGATGGGCTTCTAGCCCGTCCCAAAATTTGATTAAAAGGACTTTTGCAAGAGGTCTATTAAAGATGCGGACTCAAAACCTTTACTCGATTGGATGAAAAACCGCTGGAACGATTTAAAAGATTTAGCCTTGACAGAAGTATCTTTTGAAACATTGAGCTTAGAAATGCAAATTGCTCAGTTTGCTAAACTGACGGCGAATGTGAGAACCGAACCTAGTCTGCGCCAAAAAATTAGAGAAAAAGTTAATCCTCACACTACCACGCTGATTGAGGCGCTGAATCAGTTTATTCGGAATGCTAAAAAAAGGTTGCCCGACAAATATTCGCAATTGGCAATAATTGCGGATAATTTAGATAAGATAGTGCAGTTTTCTAAAGACGGAGGGGAACGCAGCAATCTCGACGAAATTTTTTTAGACCGCAGCGAACAACTCAAAGCTTTAGATTGTCATATCGTTTACACCATACCAATTTCGATGGTGCATTCCAATCGCGCTGCTGATTTGAGTAATAACTATAATAATGCTCCACAAGTGCTGCCGATGATTATGGTAAACAATCCCAGCGGTGAAGTTAATCAAGCGGGACTTGCTAAAATGAAACAGGTGGTTGAGAAACGGGTGAAACAAGTCGAACCCAGTTTATCTCTAGAATTAGAAACACAATGGTTTGAAAACAGAGAAACACTAGAAAAGCTGTGTTTGATGAGTGGGGGACACGTCAGGAATTTGCTGTCGATGTTGCAAGAAGCTATAAATCGTACCCAAGATTTGCCAATTACTGCAAAAGCAGCGCAAAGGGCAATTACGAACTTGCGGAATATTTATAGAAGAACCGTTAACAAAGAAGAATGGTCAATTTTAGCGAAAGTATCTGTCTCTCACCGGATACTTAATGACAAACAGCACCGCGATTTGCTATTTAACCGCTGTATTTTGGAATATCGATACTATGATGAAGAAGAAGAAATGCAGAATTGGTATAACGTTCACCCGCTAATTAAAGGCATTCTGGAATTTAAGGAAGCAGTTGCACAACTTGAGCCATGACATCGGAAATCATTGATTGGGACGAAGATTTGCCACCAGCAACACCGGAGGAAGAATATGAATCTCTGGTACGCACTCTCAGACGGACAAATGGTTTCCGGTTGTTGTTTGTGGAGTGTGTGCCGTCGGAGGGGAAACGATTGATTGCGAAAGTTCAAACAGATTTCCCTCGGAAAAAGGTTGAGGTGTTGCCGCTGAATGAGTCGGTTTATAATTTTTATAATTTAATTGAAGAGTTGCCAAAACGAGATGAAATTAATATTTTGTTTGTGACAGGCTTAGAATATTCGTTTGATGAATACGAACGAGAAAAAAGGGCGATCGGATGGGAAAGCAAGGATATTTATTCTTACAGTTGGCGGGGAGTGCCACCTGTTTTAATGAATATCAACCAGCAGCGAGAGCGTTTTCTAGATAATTTTAAAATTTGTTTTGTTTTTCTTTTGCCTAAGTTCGGTATTGAATATTTTATTCATCGCGCGCCGGACTTTTTTGATTGGCGATCGAGCTTATTTAAGTTTTCGATGGATCAGGAAAGCTTGCAAGCCGAATCAATGCAGGCTTGTTCGGAAAGATGGCAGTTAGAAGAATATCTAGCTTTGACTCCCGAAGCGCGGAAACGGGAATTGGTGAGGCTTCAAGGTTTAATTGATGAGGATGGGCAAACATCAGAACAAAAAGCTGAATTGTTTTTTGAACAAGCTTTATTGTATCGCTCGGCTGAAGATTATGCAAAGGCGATCGCCTCCTACGACAAAGCCTTAGAATTCAAACCAGATAAACACGAAGCCTGGATCAATCGGGGCAGTGCACTGGATGATTTAGGCAGGCTAGAAGATGCGATCGCCTCCTACGACAAAGCCTTAGAAATCAAACCAGATTATCACGAAGCCTGGAACAATCGGGGCATTGCACTGCGTAATTTAGGCAGGCTAGAAGATGCGATCGCCTCCTACGACAAAGCCTTAGAATTCAAACCAGATGACACATCTGCATTTTATAATAAAGCTTGCTGCTATGCGTTGCACAGTCAGATTGACCAAGCTATTCAGAATTTGCAGCAAGCTATCAATCTGAATCCTGATGAATGGCGAGAAATGGCAAAAACTGACTCGGATTTTGACAGTATGCGATCTGATGTTCGGTTTCAAGCCTTGATTCAAGGATAGGGATTAGCCGTTGGGTGGGGGCGGGTTTATGAGATTGTTAGTTATTGGCAGAAATTGTTGGTGAACCCGCCCCTACAGCATCACAAACACTTTATGATAGATTAATAGCGAGGTAAAAGATGACTCAACTAAATGTAACTGTAACTAATGACAGATTTCCCGAACTCATCGCCCGCGTTGAGGATACTGGAGAACGAATTGTCATAGAACAGGAAGGAAGGGCGATCGCTGCTATTATTACTTATGCCGATCTGAAGCGGCTAGAAGCATTAGAAGCCGCCCTGATTGACAAAGCAAAACTACAAGAATATGAATGGCTAAAAGCTGCGATCGCAAATCCAGCCTTTGATTCTCTGAGAGACTCAGCGGAAGATATCTACACTTTAGCTGATGGCTTGCCATTCCACGACTCAGAATGGATTAAAACAGCGATCGATCCTAATTTTGGTTCGATTCTCGACCCCCAAGAAGACATTTATACTATAGCTGACGGTAAACCATATCTAGCTTAAATATCTCCCTTATTTCTTAGTCCGCGTAGGCGGACTTGGTTTGTATAGACGCGGTTTCAACCGCCGGGTCATCTGCCGTGTCCTGATTTCGGGTTATATTAACTCCGATGCAACGGAATTGATATAACGAATAAATACTCAGAAACCTGGTTTGTTTGCAAAATCGGGTTTCTGCCGATCGCCATTACTTACTCTTTCAACCTAATTCTGTCATCTTCATCGCCCTTTCCACTCTTCTACGCAATTCCCGAAAAATTTTAGTAAAAATCCATACATCCAAATCAACACCGAAGACAAAATTACTTAGAATTCAACGATAAAAAATTGCAAAAGTTCTCCAATTTAGGTAAGATTGTCAACAATAACAAAATTAAGGTACAATCGCCACCATTAGATGGCAGATGGCGAAAAACATCGCATATAAAAGAAAAAACGACAATTTTACATACTGAGGTGAAAACCCTTGCAAAAGTTAGCTAACAGAGAAAAAGCGATCGAATCTGGAGAACAATCCATATCACCCAACGCCCAAAACGCTCAAACGTTCTACGATCGCGGAAACGCCCTAGAATCAATGGGACGCTTGTCCGCAGCGCTCGAATCTTGGTCTAAGGCGATCGAACTCGAACCAAAATTTCACGAAGCTTGGTACAACAAAGGCGTAGCCTTCAGAAAGTTGGGACAGCTACCCGAAGCAATCTCCGCTTACAACAAATCTTTAAAAATTCAACCAAAAAATGCAGAAGCGTGGTACAATCGCGCGAACGTGTTGCGGAAGCTAAACAGACTCTCAGAAGCGATCGCTTCCTACGAACAGGCGATCGAACTCAAGCCAGACTATCACGAAGCTTGGACGAACCGCGGCAACACCCTCGTCAACTTAGAAAAATTCTCAGAAGCCCTCGCATCCTATGACAAGGCGATCGCCATTCAAGCAGACTACTCGGAAGCTTGGTACAACAAGGCATTTGCGCTGAAACACTCCGGGCAAAATGCAGCCGCGATCGCTTCCTACGACAAAGCGATCGAACTAAAACCAGACTTGCATCAAGCTTGGTACAACCGCGGCTTAGCCCTAGCCGAGGAAAAACTCTACGCCGAAGCCGTTGCTTCCTACGACAAAACTCTGCAACTGCGCCCGAATTCCCCGGAAGTCTGGAACAAACGCGGCACGGCGATCGCCCAAATGGGACAATTTGAAAACGCGATCGCATCCTGGGACAAAGCGATCGAACTCAAGCCAGATGACAGCGAAACCTGGTACAACCGCGGCTTAGCTTTAGTAAACTTAAAACGCTTTCAAGAAGCAATCGCTTCCTGGGACAAAACCTTAGAGTTGCAGCCCAACAACATCGAAGCCTGGTACAACCGCGCTGTCGCCCTCAAAAAAATCGAACGCTTTACCGAAGCGATCGCTTCCTACGATCGCATTATCGCCATTACACCCGACGATCCAAATCTTTACTATCAAAAAGCCTGCGTCTACGCCCTAGAAAAAGCAGCAGGCGATCGCAAAAACAGCCCCAAAGCTGTAGAAACCAGCATTCAGAAAGCGATCCAAAACTTATCAAAGGCGATCGAACTAAATCCGGAAAAATACAGGAAACTATGCCAGAATGACTCTAAATTGCGTACAATACGGGAACAGGTGCGGTTTTTAGCTTGATTTCAGGGTAGCAAATGATTGATGGATACCGATGCCGCACTGCAACCTTTGTAGGCAAAACAGCACCACAAACCCCAATCATGCAAACCCTAGACAAAACTCAAGCAAAATTCGCTCAACTCGCAGCGCATCTCAGCGAAGTTACCGACATCGAATCAGCCTCGTCACTGTTGCATTGGGATCAGGCGACTTATATGCCCGCCAAAGGTGCAACTGCGAGAGGCCGTCAGTTGGCAACTCTCAAACAAATATCCCACGAAAAATTTACCGATCCCAAAATAGGTGAACTCCTAGAAGACTTGCGTTTCTACGAACAAACCCTCCCCTATGACTCTACCTCAGCTAGCCTGATCCGCATCGCCCGCAGAGATTACGATCGTGCCGCCAGAGTCCCCGCCACCTTCATGTCCGCACTCTGCCGCCACCAAGCCGACTGCTACGAAGTTTGGGCAACAGCCAAAGCAGCCAACAACTTCGCAGCCGTCGAGCCATATCTCGAAAAAACCTTAGAATTAAGCAGGCAGTACGCCGACTTTTTCCCCGGATACGAACACATTGCCGATCCTTTGATCGATCGCAGCGACTACGGCATGAAAGTATCCCTGCTGCGCCCGCTGTTCGCCCAACTGCGTCAAGAATTAGTACCCATAGTCGAAGCCATCACCTCACAACCTCCCGCTGACGACTCCTGCTTGCACCAAAACTTCTCCGAAGCTCAACAGCTAGAATTCACCCGCACAGTCGTACAACTCATGGGGTATGACTTCCAGCGCGGACGGCAGGACACCACCCTGCACCCCTTCATGACCAACTTCTCCATAGACGACGTACGCATCACCACCCGCGTCTACAAAGATCACCTCGATCAAGCCCTCTTCAGCAGCATCCACGAAGCCGGACACGGCCTCTACGAACTCGGCAATTCCCCCGAATTTGAAGGTACGCTACTCGCAGGTGGCATTTCCTCCGGCGTGCACGAAAGCCAGTCGCGGCTTTGGGAAAATCTAGTCGGGCGCAGCCGCGGTTTTTGGCAGTATTTTTACCCGCAATTGCAAAGCCTATTTCCGCAACAGTTGGGCGCAGTATCCCCAGACGCATTTTACCGCGCCATTAACAAGGTCTCGCGATCGCTCGTCCGCACCGATGCTGACGAAGTAACCTACAACCTCCACGTCGCCATCCGCTTTGACCTAGAATTGGCAATGGTAGAAGGCAAATTAGCAGTGCGAGACCTCCCCGAAGCCTGGAAGGATCGCTATAAAACAGACCTCGGCGTTGTCCCCGCTACCGACAGCGACGGTGCGATGCAGGATGTTCACTGGTATGTTGGGACGATCGGCGGAATGTTTCAAGGTTACACCCTCGGCAACTTGATGAGCGCTCAATTCTACGAAACCGCACTCAAAAACCATCCCGAAATTCCCGCACAACTAGAACAGGGAAACTTTAGCGTACTCCACGACTGGCTCAAACAAAACATCTACGACCACGGCCGCAAATACACTGCCGTCGAATTGATCGATCGCGTCACCGGTTCACCTTTAACTATCGATCCGTTTGTGCGCTACATTCGCCACAAATACGGCGAATTTTATGTCATTTGAGGGAGAGCAATTGCCTATTGCAGACTTTAAAATGAGATTAAAAAAAGTAGGCGCCTAAAAAAAGGGTGGTACTAATACAGTATCGCCCTTTTTTAGAGCGAAAATCAAAAATCTCAAATAAGGGAGTATCTATGTCTGAACTCTTTGAGGCTGTTATTTGCAGCGACGAAAAAACCGACTTGCGGCAATTTGCCAGCGATTTGCGGGCTTTGGGAAACAAATATTTACTGCGAAACGATATAGTTAGCGCTTTTGCCGCCTACTGCACCAAATACGAAAAGTCCCAACAGTTTCATCAATCCTCTCATTTGAGCAAACTGATTTACTACGTTCAGGAAATTATTCTCGAACCAGGCAGTCTTTGCGTCCTGCTGCGGCCCAAAATTGCGACAATGGAAATAGTGCGAGTTGGAGATGACTTGACACTGGAGCCGATGACAGTGCAAGAATTGCTCGACGTGCGCGATCGCTTCGTCAACCACTTTCACCCCCAAGAAGGCGACATCCTCGAACTAGATTTCGGCCCTTTTTACGACTATTCCCCCTCCATACGCGACCCCAAGAACATCGGCAAAGGAGTGCAATTCCTCAACCGCTACCTCTCCAGCAAACTGTTTCAAGACTCCAAACAGTGGCAGGAAACTCTATTTGATTTCTTGCGTATTCACCGCTACAACGGCGTACAATTACTAATTAACGATCGCATAAAATCTCAAGAACAACTTTCAGAACAAGTCAAAAAAGCCCTCACCTTTGTCAGCGAACTTGCTGAAGATGAACCCTACGAGAGATTTAAATTCGTCCTGCAAATGATGGGTTTGGATGCAGGTTGGGGAAATACCGCAGCCCGCGTGCAGGAAACTCTAGGAATTCTCGACGAATTAATTGATTCCCCCGATCCCCAAACCCTAGAAGCATTTATTTCTCGGATTCCGATGATTTTCAAAATCGTCCTAGTTTCTCCTCACGGCTGGTTCGGTCAAGAAGGAGTGTTGGGGCGTCCGGATACGGGCGGTCAAGTAGTTTACGTGCTCGATCAAGCGAAGAATTTAGAGAGACAACTGCAAGAAGACATTCATCTTGCCGGTCTCGATAGTTTAGGTGTAAAACCAAAAGTAATTATTCTCACCAGGTTAATTCCAAACAGTGATGGCACGCGCTGCAACGAACGTTTGGAAAAAGTTTACGGCACCGAAAATGCTTGGATTCTGAGGGTTCCCTTCCGCGACTTCAATCCCAAATTGACTCAAAATTGGATTTCTCGGTTCGAGATTTGGCCTTATTTGGAAACTTACGCGATCGATGCGGAAAAAGAACTGCTGGCTGAGTTTCAGGGCAAGCCAGATTTAATAATTGGTAACTATTCTGACGGAAATTTGGTGGCATTTTTGCTGTCTCGCAAACTCAAAGTTACTCAGTGCAATATTGCCCACGCCCTGGAAAAATCTAAATATTTGTTCAGCAATCTCTACTGGCAAGAATCTGAGGATAAATACCATTTTGCGCTGCAATTTACTGCGGATATCATTGCCATGAATGCGGCTAATTGTATTGTCAGCAGCACCTATCAAGAGATTGTCGGCAAACCGGATAGTGTCGGGCAGTACGAATCTTACAATTGTTTTACCATGCCGGATTTGTACCACGTCGTCAACGGGATTGAGCTGTTCAGCCCAAAATTCAATGTCGTGCCGCCGGGAGTGAACGAAAGCGTGTATTTCCCCTACACGCGCAACGAAGATAGGGTGCAGGGCGATCGCGATCGGCTCAACGAACTGCTGTTTACCCTCGAAGACCCGGAACAGGTGTTCGGAACACTCGACGACCCGCAAAAGCGCCCTCTGTTTTCGATGGCCCGGCTCGATCGCATTAAAAACCTGACAGGCTTAGCAGAATTGTTTGGCAAAAGCCAGGAATTGCAAGCAAAATGCAACTTAATTTTAGTAGCCGGCAAGCTGAGAGTCGAAGAAACCGAAGACTACGAAGAAGCCGAAGAAATTAAAAAACTTTACGCAATTATCGAGCAATACAAGCTGCACGGTAAAATTCGCTGGCTGGGAGTGCGGCTGTCCAAAAGCCTGTCCGGTGAAATCTACCGGGTAATCGCCGACGGCCAAGGTATATTTGTACAGCCAGCCTTATTTGAAGCTTTCGGCTTGACAATTCTCGAAGCCATGATTACCGGGATTCCGACTTTCGGGACGCAGTTTGGCGGGCCGATAGAAATCATTCAAGATGGAGTAAATGGGTTCTATATCAACCCGACCAACCACGAGGAAACTGCCCAAGAAATTCTCGATTTTTTATCGAAATGCGAACAGAATCCCAACTATTGGTACGAAATTTCAACGCGAGGAATTGACAGAGTTTACAGCACGTATACTTGGAAAATTCACACTACCAAGCTGCTGACTCTGGCCCGGACTTACGGTTTCTGGAACTACTCGTCCAAGGAAAACCGCGAAGATATGCTCCGCTACATAGAAGCGCTGTTTTATCTGATTTACAAGCCGAGAGCGAAGGCTTTACTGGAGGAGCACGCACAGCGATAAGTGGGAAGTTTTGGTTTGTAGGGGCCGGTTGAGACAAAAAAGTGTTAGAGCGATCGACTGGGTACGTTTAGGTACGTTGTTGCGCTTCAGCGCTCTTTCGGCGTATATCGGAGCGCTCAAGCGCAACAACGTACCTTGATTTCAGGTGGATCCTAAGAAATCGACTAGGTAAGTTGTTGCGCTTCAGCGCTCTTTCTGATAGATGGGAGCGCTGAAGCGCAACAACGTACCTTGATTTCGGGTGGATGCTAAGAAACCGTTAGGACGTTCTTAATGGCCCAAACATCAGCCATGGATTCCTTCTTCCTTTCTCCTTCTATCCGTTACATTCTTTACTGGCATCTGCTGCCGAGCTTCCTTTGTGTCGTTCGCCGGCGACGGGGTTTGAAACTGTAACTTAATTTATGGACAAAGCTACCCATCCTTGACTATTTGGGTAGCTTTGTCCGCAACTCGGGCGATCGCACGAGACTATT